>URRG01000476.1 GCA_900550095.1 uncultured Oscillospiraceae bacterium | reverse complement strand
CTTTTCGGTTTTCTGGGGAACGTCCTTATGATGGGAGCAGGATGGCTTCTTTCCCGGAAAAAGAAAAAGGAAGAAAAGGCTTTTTATATGCTGAACGCTTCCGGATATAACATCGGGGCCTTTGTGATGCCTTTTGTGCAGAGCTTTCTCTCGCCCTTCAGTATGGTGGCGGCCTGCATGTTCGATGTGGGAAACGCCGTTATGTGCACAGGCGGTACATATGCCTTTCTCAGCAGCACTCTTCTGCAGGAAGGGGAGAAAAAAGGGCGCGTGGCCTCCTTCTGCAAAAAGCTTTTTGCTTCCGTTACCTTTGACGCATATTTGATTTTGCTCCTGCTGGCTTTTTTTGGACTGCAGCTTCCTGGCCCCGTTCTGGAAATCACGGGGAAGATCGGGGATTCCAACGGTTTTGTGGCTATGCTGGCGGTGGGAGTCATGTTTGAATTTCCCAAGGAGCTTTCCCGGCTGGGCAAGGCGTTTTCCATCGTCGCCGTCCGTATGCTGGCAGCCGCCCTTTTTGCACTGTTCTTTTATTTCTGTCTGCCGCTGCCCCTGGAGATCCGCCAGGCGATGTGCATTGTCTGTTTCGCACCTGTTTCCGTCGTCGCCATGATCTATTCGGAAAAAATAACGGGAGACGGCGCTCTGGCGAGCCTTACAGGCTCCCTCTCCATCCTTTTGTGCCTGCCGGTGATTTTGGGTCTGGTGCTTATGCTTTGACAAGGTAAGAAGCGCCTTTTTACGTATTTTGTGAGTAAACCTGCTTCGCATCCGGCTTGTTTTCATTGATTTTTTATAAAATATAGTATAGAGTAAATACTGTGAGATAATGCGGTGCTATTGTATATCACTGCTTTATGGATGCTGTGAAAACCTTTTGCTTCATGCAGAATGGTTGGGAATTGTTGAGCAGGCCCCAATGAAAATAAGGAGGAAACATATGAATACATATTTAGGATTTATAGAGAAGAAGAATTCAGAACCGGCTGTTTTCTTTAATTTTAAGCCTATCGCAAGGATCGAGGATTCAGGGCTCCATATTCTTACTGGTGCAGAGCAGGCCGAACTGCTCCCGGAATCTGAAAAACGCGACATCAATTTCTCATATGTGTTTAATTCTACAGAGCACAGAATAATAATGGATGACTACTTTTCCCAAAGATCATTAGCAGTGTTTGATTTTGCGTTGGCTGATCTGCAGGCGAATACCAGGGCAAACGGCGAACGCAACCCAACAGGGTATAAGGTTCTTGCCATTGATATGATCGAGATGGGAAGAATAAGGCATATTCACGCTTCAAAAATATATCATGTGATCAAAAAGAACGAATTGCTTTCTGATTTTTACAACGACAGTATTGTCGAGATTGAAGCGCACTCGATCCTGGCCGGTGAGGAAGTGTTTGTTGAGCTGGACGATTTTTGGGCGGGTCCGTATGTCGTTGGATACCGCAAGTATACGTCGTCTTTTTACATAAAGCCACAGATCAAAGAAAATAAGTATACCATCAGCGGATATGCCAGAGGCGATTACATGCTCCAGGAATTGACATCTTCCGGGACTTCTTGGAATTCGCCCGATTATAGGTGGTCTGTCTTGATTCCGCGGAAAACCGCGGAGTTGGTCCGGCGGGATGTCATCAGTAATGAAGCGCTGCTTGAAAGCTTCAGGGAAAGCGTGGAAAACACGAGTATATGCAACGGCAGCATTCAGATCGCAGATATTCCCAGCCTGTTGAAGCACTATGAGGAGTCTGTCCTCACAGGTATGGAAGCGGCGGAAGATATTCGGAGACACAGGCTCAACCGGCTGGCGAATATCCTTACGTCAGAAGCTGATGTGGATGGTACGCTGAATACGGTTTCCGGAGTTTTCTGCGAACTCCTGATAAAATATAAAGATAATCCGAATGTTGAGCGATGGCTGCGGGCTGTCCTGGAAAAGCATCCGGAATTTATTGAGCAGCTGCGGGACTCCCGTATTATCTCGGATAAAATTA
>URRG01000475.1 GCA_900550095.1 uncultured Oscillospiraceae bacterium | reverse complement strand
GGGATAGGCCCCAGAGCCTCCCGGGCCGCCTCCAGAAGCTCCGGCGGGTCGTGCGCTTCCCGCAGGCGGCTTCCAAGGCCGCTTTCATATACAAAGCTCCCTTTAGGGACCGAAAGGCACACGCGGATCCTCTGCAGAAGCTCCTCCTCTCCCGTCACGGAATACGGAATCCCGCGGCTGTCCGTCTTCAGATCCCCGCGGGAAAAATCCAAAGCCGTGTCAAAGGGCTCTTCCCCGCAGCTCCGGGAAAAGAGCCGTCCCCCCTCTCTGGGGCTACGTTCTTTTTCGCTCATGTTCAGCCGTTCCCTCCTTCATCCGCCTCCCGCGGCGGAAATATCTGCCCGTTGATCTCCACCTGTCCGTTGTTTTTCAGGTGGATCCGCGCGCCTCCTTTGGAGAAAAGCAGAAGTTCCCCCGGTTCCGCCGAAAGGCCCTCCCCCGATTCCAGCACCGTCCCCACACAGGCCGCGCCTCCGGGCGTATCCACCGTCACCGCCCGGGCGTAGGTAGGGGGCGCGTATACGATCCCCCAGGGGCCGCAGTAGACCATGCCGGCCCTTTCGCTTTCCGGCTTCGTTTCTCCGGGGGAACGGACGCGGGATACGTCTGCCGCAGGCTTCCGCTTCCCTGCTTCCGCAAGCCGCTTTGAAATCCACATCAGTCTTCCTCTCCTCTCCTGCGCAAATAATACCGGCAGCTTTCCCCTGAGGAGGAAAGGCTGTACCGCAGGCCGGAAACATAGAGATCCGGAAGCGTCTCCCCCGTATCCGGCAGAGTGAGCGCCGCAAAAGTTCCTACGCCCGCGCCGGGAACAGGGAGCCCTGGGACCAGGAGCTCCGCGCAGAAGGCTCTTTTCTCCGCCTTCCGCAGGGCTTCCCGGGCTTGGTCTTCGCTTCCGTTCAGAAGCCTTCTGCGCCGGAGCCCCAACTCCTGCGCCTTCCTGCCGGCGACGGAAAGGGTGTAGGCCTCCGTATTTTCCGGCCTGACCAAAATCTCCGAATACCGTTCGCAGAATTTTTCCTCCACAGCGCATTCCAGAAGAGGGATATCCCCGCCGAAATGAAGGCGGGGGCGCCCGCTCCCCCTTTCCCTCAGGGCCTGCAGCTTTCTGCCCCGCGCCCGCAGAGGCGCCTTCAGATACCGGCTGCAGAACAGGGCGAGAACCTCCCATTCGCTCATGCCCTTGGTCACCGTGAAGGGTTCGGAAAAGCCGCCCGTCTCCCCCTCCCACTCCGAAAAGCCGTAGGGCTCCCCATGGCGTTTGAAAAGAAGGGGAAGGGACGGATACAGGTACGTCTGCGGAACCGCCTCGTTGTCCAGCAGCAAGGCTGCCCGGCTTCGGGCCGCGAGCTCCAGCGCACAGCCCTCTGAAGAGACTCTGTGCCGCAGCTCGTCGATGGGGCCGAAGAAGACTTCTCCCCTTCCCTCCCTGCAAATCTCCAGAAATACCGGGACCGTCCGCTTTTCCCGCCCGAACTCCTCGAACGCTTCGAACGCTTCGAACGCCTCTTTCCAGGGGAACGGGAACACGCCCGAAAAAGCGTCCGCAGGCGCGTCCTCCTCTATGGAAAGCGCCGCCTCAAGCGGCTCCCCCAGGGGCACCGCTGTTCCGCCGCAGGTATACGCCGTATACACGTATTTTCCCGCCTTCTCCAAATCCGGAAAAAGGATCCCGCCGGAACGCCCGTCCAAGGTGCGCCTCATAAGGCTCGCCTCCCGGCCTGTACGGGCCGCACCGGCTGCGCCGACTGCACAGGCCGCCCAGGCCGCACGGCCCGCAGAACGGTTCCCTCCTCCAGGTCGTTGGCCCAGAGGATCCGGTTCTGCTCCAGCAGGGCCTCCAGAGGGACGCCCATCGCCGCCGCAGCCCTCCACAGGGAATCGTGCTCCCGGCAGGTATACGCCGCCCGCTCCTCCGGCATGGGAGGGGCATCCTCCTCCAGAAAGGAAAAGGTGTAGCGGGTCTCCCCCGGCCTTCCGGCGGCCTGCAGCTGCAGGGAGGAAAAGACG
>URRG01000474.1 GCA_900550095.1 uncultured Oscillospiraceae bacterium | reverse complement strand
TGCATCCGGTCTTTTTTCGCGTCTTTGAGTCTTTATGTTATGTGTCTTTACGTTTTTGCGTCCGTATGAACTGTCCCCTAAGAAGGAACGGGAGGTTTATCCGCCGGTTCCCTATGTATAACGGCCGAATACTTGGACACCCGAAGCGTTCCAAAGCGTTTGTGCATCCATGCATCCATACATCCATCCACGTATCCGTGCGCTGGGGCGCCAATGCGCCAGGGCGTCTGTCGTCCGAACGTCTGCGGACGGCGGGGCCTTATCCATATCATATCATAATAAGGCGTATGGAGGCATAGCGGATAAACCTTTCTCATCAAAATAAAAAGATGGTTTCCGCCGCCCCGGGGCAGGGGAAAGCGAAGAGAAGGGAAAAATCCAAAAAGGCACGGCCTGCGTTCTGTTAAGGGTGCAGGCTGTGCCTTTTCTATTTTTCGCAGAGGATATGGGCGGAATGTGCCGCCGCAAAACAAGCGCCCCCATATCCTGCGTTCCGTTTTCCGCAGGAAGGGGTTTCGGCTTTGGCCGCGTCTTTCAGGCCGCGGAAAACACACCCGGCTCCCGCCCCGCGGACCTGCCGGGCCTTCCGGTTTGCGATCACCTTGCCGCCGCGGCCAGGGGCCGTAAAACGGCGGAAACTGCTTCGGTCAGATTCGCTGCTGTCGGATTCGTCCATATCCGGTGCTGAAGTTCCTTTCAAAAAGAGATTTGCGCTCTATATGGGGATCCGGCGCGAATGTCAACAGGGAAACCGCGGGGATCTGAAAACCGCCTTTCCGGATTCCCCGCCCGGTTTCCGCCCGGTCTCCCCGAGAAACGGGATATCGGCTGGCGTTCCTCCGCCGTTTACCGGAGGATGCTGTCCTTTATTTTGAGGATGGCTTCTGCAGCCGCGCAGGCGGGGCAGTCGCAGTAGGGGGCCCCTGCCGCCTTGATGTCCCTTGCGTGGGCTGCGATCCCGGCGGCTTGCTCTGCGCCGAAATATGAGGCTCCCTGATCGGAACCGGCAAAGGCGATCAGCGTGTCGATAGGCATGATGTCCTCCTCCAGCTCCGCCAGAAACCTCTGCGTCTCCGCTTTTTCGGATTCGGTCCCAACGGCCTGCAGCCATTTCTGAGCGGCTTCCCTTGTTTCACTGCTGCAGGTAGGAGCGTCGATCAGCTCCTTTGTTTTTTCCACAACGTACTCCAGCGTTTTCTTTTCCATGTTCATTGCACCAGCTTTCTGCAGAATTTGCCGCCGGGGCGGGCGAGGGGCTTTTGGCCCGGCGCCGGGCCGTACAGCGCCTCAGGGGGCGTCCGGGCTCTCAGGCCGCCGGGACTCTCTGAATTGTCTGGGCTGCCTGGCTGCCTGGGCGGCTTGGATCGCCGGACCTGCCGGATTTGCCGGGGCCGAAAACTCCCGGCGCACCCCGGATTTCCGTCAGGGAAAATCCCTGGGGCTTCTGCCCCCATTGTACCATAAAGAAGAACCCGGCACAAGACGGGCCGGGGCATCTCCGCACAGCCCATACAGCTCTGAACAACCATGAACATTTCGGGACATCCGGGGCGGGCATAAAACACAGAAAAAGCGCCTGCGAAATATCCTTCGCACAAGAGTGTTTTCTGGGCGGGAGGAAGCGCTCTGAAGCGTCTGCGGGAAGGGAAGTATACAGCCGGCATGCTGCTCCGAAGGGAAGAACAGGCCGCCGGGATTTAGCAAGAAGCACCGGGCCGCAGGAAAAAGCGGCGGCTTCCCGCTAAAGCCCGGCGCAAAATACGGGGACCCGCTGGAAAATCAAAGGGGCTGAAGCCGCTCCTTTATTCTGCTGGCGGCGTTTCGGGAAAAGTCCGCCCGCTCCATGCCCTGTCGTCCAAATGGGGGTAAAAACAAAGATGCCGGATTTGCCGGGCGGCGGATAGAATTGCGCACAGCGACTCAGTCGGCGCAATAGCCTCTGCAGGCATACGGGGCATACCGGCGGAGGCGGACACGGCCTCTACCCGGCGCAGGTGCGCATCACGGGCGCGCGCACGCGCTTTGGCAGCT
>URRG01000473.1 GCA_900550095.1 uncultured Oscillospiraceae bacterium | reverse complement strand
ACTCGAACCTATGACCCCCTGCTTGTAAGGCAGGTGCTCTAACCAGCTGAGCTATGCTCCCAAGAAGCACCAACCGGTTCTTTTGTTTTGCCGTGGTGCTCACCAGCGACGTGTTATATATTACATCATCTCATTAAGAAAGTCAACACCTTTTTTCAAATTTTTTCGCTTTTCTCTTTTTCCAGCGTCATGCACAAAATATTTCCAAATAAGGAAACATATTCCGAATCAAAAACAATGATTATACATTATCAGGGACTTTATCCGGAAAGTTTCCGGATAAAGTCCCTGCGCAAATCTCAATAACAGAAAACAGCTTTATTGGCATGCCGGCTTTGCTTTCGCCGCGTCTGCAAGCATTTGCAGATCTTTTTCTGTCAGGACATATTTTTTCCCGCAATATTGGCAGCATACCTCTGCACACTTTGTGGACTCGTCTGCCAAAGCAAGAATATCCTCCGGTGGAAGCGTTATAAGGGCCCTCTCCACCTTTTCTTTGCTGCAGGTACAGGCATATCCTACCTTATATTCATCCAGAATCTCCATTTGAAAGCCATCAAGCGCTTTTTTGCACATATCCTCAATCGTCATTCCCTGCGCAAGCATAGTGGTCACAGAGGGTAATTCCGCAATATTTTTTTCCAGTCTGTCGATATCCTCCGGCAAGGCTCCCGGCAGCAGCTGGATCAACATTCCTCCCGCCAGCACACGCCTGCCGTCAGTTTTATCTACCAACACGCCAAGTGCGCACATAGTAGGTATCTGCTCGCTGTCCGCATAATATCCCGTCAGGTCTTCAGCGATTTCCCCTGAACGAAGGGGAACCTGCCCCATATGGGGTTCTCCCTCTCCAAGATCGCGAATAACGCCCAAAAGGCCTTCATGACCCACCAATGCGCCAACATCCAGTTTACCGTTGGACTTAAGGGGAACATCCGCTTCCGGGTGTTCCATATAGCCCCGGCAGTTTCCATTTCCATCCGCTATAGCAACCAGCGTTCCCGCAGGACCTCCTCCGTCCACCTTTACAGTAACGGAAGCATGGGTCTTTTTCAGCATAGAACCCATCAGAGAGGCGCCTGTCAGGAGCCTTCCCAAAGCCGCTGTCGCCGTAGGCGTCGTATTATGGATCTGCTGGGCGGTAGCCACAATATACGTGGAATCTATAGCCGCCGCCATTACGGCTCCTTCAGAAGTGATACATCTTATTATACGATCCATCTTTTCACCAATCTTTACATTTTTTTGCAGACAAACAAAAGCCTTTCAGCCGTATCCTTCGGCCGGTCAAAAGTCATGGCATCATATATGGCCTCGGTTTTGAGCCCCGCCTGTTTCAGCCATTCAGATAAGGTTTCCGCCGAATACGCTCTTTCCGAAAAGGCTTCCGAGCTCCTGTGGTATACGGATCCTTCTCTTTCAAAAAAATCAAGAGTGATAGAAACCCGGGCGGTTTTCTCTTCCAACACGTTCTGCCAGACGCAGTATACCTGCTCGGTGTCATACACAAAGGTATTGTTCCCTAAAACACAGCGATGCTTATACAGGGAATTTACGTCAAATACGAAATATCCCCCCGGTTCAAGAAAGAGAGAAACTCTTTGAAACGCTTCCTGCACATCCTTTTCGCGGATGAGATGATTGATGCTGTCCAGAATGCAAAAAACCGTGTCCACCGTCCCAAAAAGATCGATATTCTGCATTTTTTGGCACAAAAACAAAAGCTGCAGATTTTCATCCGCGGCTTTTTGCTGCGCTTCTGAAAGCATCTCCATAGAACCGTCTATTCCGTAAATATCTACGCCCTTTTTCGCCAGAGCTATAGTCAGGCTTCCGGTTCCGCAGGCCAAATCCAAAGAAAGCCTAGGGGTATGGCCGTGCCGCTTCAAGACCTCCAGCAGATACTCCGCCAGCTTCTCGTAAGGGACATTCCTCGTCAGCCCGTCGTAATAAAAGGCAAAAGAGCTGTAGCTCATTTTTCTTCCTTGTCCGCCGCGTCCATACGACCAAATACAAGCTCATAGCCGTCGCAGCCATAATTCA
>URRG01000472.1 GCA_900550095.1 uncultured Oscillospiraceae bacterium | reverse complement strand
TTTGGGCACCATATGGTTTATGGCCATGATGCAGACGCCGCTCTGGACGGCCCTGGTCTCCTGTGTGATCCCATTCCTCTTTGGGGACGCTGTCAAAATCGCCGCCGCCGCTGCGGCTGTGCCTCAGATTCGCAGGGCGTTTGATTCTGTCATGGGGAAAAGAAAATTGGCATGATTGCAGGAGCCGCCGTCCATTTTGTCTATCGGCTGTTAGAGTATAGAAATAGCAATATAGAGGCGGATACAGGGGATACCTGGCGGAAAGGATTCGTCCGCCGGGTGTTTTTCTGCAGAAAACAGGAATTATGAAGGCTGGAAGATGGTTGTTTCCTGATAGTAAAAAGCGCTATACTTATATAAAGTATAGCGCCGGCATTACCGGGCATATACAGAAACCGGTGGGGGGAGCGGGAACCTGTCAGGGGTATGAGGGCGGCCTGATGGGGGCACAGGGGCAAGCATAGAAATAAAGAGAAAGGCGTGGGTTATATTGGAACACGGAGACGGAGAGAACACGGTATCCATACGCAGGGGAAGTCAGGAGGATGTGAAGGATATCGTATATGTGATGGAGGAAGCTGTCCGTTCTATGGAAAGGCCGGAATGGTTTGTTTCGGATGACGAAACTTTTATCCGGGAGCATATAGAGAAAAAGGGCTTTATCATGGTGGCGGAACGGCAAATAGGGGAGGAGGGCCCCGAAGCGGAGGCGGCTCCTCTTGTTCCTCTTGTTCCTCTTGCTTCTTTTGCGCCTTTTACGCCCCGGATCGGCGCATTCTTGATTGTGAAATTTCCCGGACTTTCGGAAAAGAACCTGGGTCGTACGCTGGATATGTCTGAAGAAGAGCTGTTGAAGGCGGCCCATATGGAATCCTCCGCTGTCCTTCCGTCCTGGAGGGGCATGGGGCTTCAAAAAAGGCTCATGGAGGCTGCGGAAAAGGAGCTTTTGGGTGGCCCGCATACCCTTTTGATGGCTACCGTTCACCCGGAAAACCGTTTCAGCCTGGAAAATTTTTTGCGTGAGGGATACGAGGTGAAGGCCACAGTCCGCCGTTACGGCGGGCTTTTGCGACATGTGCTTTTGAAGGATGTCAGCAAGGTCCATATGAGCATATCGGAAGATCAAAGTAGAGACATTTCAAGAAATAGAGGCATCAAATCAGAAATGGCGGGCCAGCAGCAGAGAGAATGGGAGAAAAAACAGAAGAAAACAGGAGATACTGCAGATCTAAATTAAAATATTGGGATTTTGGGCTTGACAGGCCTTTCCGGGTGTGGTACTATCTATAAGCAATGAATCTGGGAATTTCTATGGATAATACAGGAGGTAAAACGCTATGTCTACTTATATGCCCAAAAGCGGCGAGATCGACCGCAAGTGGTATGTACTTGACGCCGCCGGAAAGCCCCTTGGCCGTGTAGCGGCCCAGGCCGCCGCCCTTCTCCGCGGCAAGCATAAGCCCACCTACGCCCCCCATGTGGACTGCGGCGATCATGTGATCATCGTGAACTGCGCGCAGGCTGTGCTTACCGGCAAGAAGCTGGAACAGAAATATTACTACCGTCATACCGGCTGGATCGGCCATCTGAAGGCGGTCCGCTATGACACCCTTATGGATCAGCGGCCTGAGAAGGCTATGGAGCTGGCTGTCAAGGGTATGATCCCTGACAATACCATTGGCCGCGCCGCGCTGGGCCGTCTCCGTCTCTTTGCGGGGGCCGAGCACAAGCACGCCGCCCAGAAGCCCGAAGCCTGGGAATTATAAGGGAGGTATAGAAGATGTACGAGAAAGCGCCTTATTTTTACGGAACCGGCAGAAGAAAGTCTTCTGTTGCCCGTGTAAGAGTATATCAGGGCACCGGCAAGGTCACCATTAACGACCGCCCCATCGACGAGTATTTCGGCCTGGAGACCCTGAAGCTGATTGTCCGCCAGCCCCTGGTGCTGACCGACACCAACGAGAAGTTCGACGTAGTGTGCCGTGTATCCGGCGGCGGCGTGACCGGCCAGGCCGGCGCTATCCGTCACGGTGTGGCCCGCGC
>URRG01000471.1 GCA_900550095.1 uncultured Oscillospiraceae bacterium | reverse complement strand
AGAAGCTGCAGAGTCGGAAAAGGCAGAGGAGCTCTATGCGCCGAAGAAAGAATCTGCAGAGCAGGCCGTGCCTGCCGCTTATACAATTCCGGTTGCGAAAAGCGATTCCGACGGGGTTGCCTCATGCTGTGAAGAAGGGGAAAGACCGGAGCCGGAGGAACCTTTGGCCTCTGAAAGCTACGAGTCTCAAAATGGGCAGCAGATCCTTTTGCCGGAGGAAGTGCCTGTTCGCCTGATAGGGGAAGCCTTTGGGACATATATCATCTTGGAGAGGGGAAAGGAAGAGCTCCTTTTTATCGATAAGCACGCGGCCCATGAAAGAATGCTGTATGAAAAGCTCAAAGAAAACGAAGACGGGAGCGGCATGCAAATGCTTCTGGAGCCCATTCCCGTAACTCTCGATAAAAACGAATACGCCGCCGTGCTGGAAGCCCTTCCGCTCTTTGAGAAGGCGGGCTTTGAAATCGATGATTTCGGCTCCGGCGCCGTTCTGGTGAGAAGTGCGCCCATGCTGCTGGAAAATGAGGATGTAGCTTCTTCTGTGATGGAGATGGCGGGATATCTTCTGGGATCTAAAAATGATCTTCACACGGAAAAGCTGGACTGGCTCTATCACAATATCGCCTGCAGGGCGGCTGTCAAGGCCGGGGATGAAAGCTCCCCCATGGAGCTGGCTGAATTAGCTCTCCGCCTTCTCCGCTCGCCCGATATCCGCTATTGCCCTCACGGCCGCCCGGTTTCGATTTTGATGAAGAGACGGGATTTGGAAAAGCAGTTCGGCAGGGTATGACAAAAATCGGAGAGTTTTTGCAGTAGACTTGTGGCGGGAGAGACAAGAGAATTGCTGTCCAGAAGGCCGAAATAGCGGCAAGAGAGAGGAAGATCAAATGGAATATACAGAGGAAAAGCATACTGATTTCCCGGAAGGGGCGGAAAATATCCCTCTTATCGTAGTGGCGGGGCCGACGGCTTCGGGAAAAACGGCCCTGGCCGTGGAATTGGCCCGGCGCCTTCACGGGGAAGTGGTCTCCGCCGATTCTATGCAGATTTACAAGGGGCTTCCGGTGGGAACGGCACAGCCCGCCTCTGCGGAACTGGGAGGCATACCCTGCCATTTGACAGGCTTTCTCTCTCCCGAAGAATCGTTCAGCGCCGCCCAGTATGTGGAAATGGCGTCGGCCTGCATAGCGGATATCCGCAAAAGGGGGAAGCTCCCCATTCTCGCGGGAGGGACAGGCCTCTATATTTCTTCGCTTATCCACAATATCCGCTTTGCAGAAGAAGATTCTTCTGTGTCTTCTTTGCGGCAAAAGCTTGCGGCCAGAGCGGAGCAGGAGGGCTGGGAAGCGCTGTTTCAGGAGCTGGCGGCGCGGGATCCGGTGGCTGCTGCAGGGATGGACGTCCACAACCGGAAGAGGCTTCTCCGCTCCCTGGAGCTGTGTATTTCCACCGGCAAAACAGCCGCTCAGCGGGCCGTGGAATCCAGGCTCATCCCTTCTCCGTATACGTATGCTTTCCTCTGCCTTTGGTATGAGGAGCGGCAGAGGCTGTATGACCGCATAAACCTCCGGGTGGATCGAATGATGGAAGAGGGCCTCCTGCAGGAGGCGAGAGGGCTTTTTTGCGGAAATCCTGGGAAAACCGTCCGGCAGGCGATAGGGTATAAAGAATTCTTCCCTTACTTTTCAGGAGAAGAATCCCTCGCGGATGCGGTGGAGAGCGTAAAGCGGGAAAGCCGCCGCTACGCCAAACGCCAGCTTACGTGGTTCCGCAGGGAGAAGGAGGCCGTCTGGCTGGACGCGGGTTCTTTCTCTTCTCTGGATTCTCTTGCGGATGCGGCGGAGGTTGTCTGCCGGAAGAAACTGGCGGAGATTCCTGATTTTCGCTGTATCAAGGAAGTCCCGGAAAACGGCGGGATATGAAAGCGGACCGCGGAACGGCTCCAGCTGCCGGTTTGCAGAGAAAAAAGGAAAAGCGGCCCGGATTTTCGGGCGGAAAGGAGGCCTTCTGTGAACAGTCCTGTTCTGCGGAAGCTCGCCACGGCTC
>URRG01000470.1 GCA_900550095.1 uncultured Oscillospiraceae bacterium | reverse complement strand
GTTCGTGGCCAAACGTCTTTCGACCATGGATTCTGTGCTTTCCACCTCCACTCACTTTATTCTGACAAGATATAAGGACGGCGGCATCATTCTGGACAGCGGGAACGAGAAGGACGAGAGAAGGAGTGTGCTCTGTGATTGATTACAGCGGTTTTCTGAATCAGAGGGTGACCTCCATAGCGCCCTCCGGCATCCGGAAATTCTTTGACATCGCCAATGAAATGGACAATGTGATCTCCTTATCCATCGGAGAGCCGGATTTTACCACGCCCTGGCATGTGCGCCAGGAGGGGATCCGATCCCTGGAGGACGGGAAGACCTGGTATTCCCCGAACAGGGGCTTTATGGAGCTGCGGGAGGAAATCGCAAAGTGGTTCCGGCGGAAATACAGGGTGGAATACGAGCCCCAGAGTCAGGTGTTGGTGACGGTAGGAGGAAGCGAGGCTATCGACGTGTGCCTGCGCTCCGTTCTGGAGCCGGGGGACGAGGTGCTGATCCCGCAGCCCAGCTTTGTCTGTTATGTGCCTCTCACCCAGATGGCGGGGGGAGTGCCGGTCATTCTGGAGACGAAGGCGGAAAACGAATTTCGCCTTACGGCCCGGGAGCTGGAGGAAAAGATCACGCCGAAGACAAAGGTGCTGGTTCTGCCTTTTCCCAACAATCCGACCGGCGCGGTCATGCGCCGCAGCCATCTGGAGGAGATCGCGGAGGTCGTAAAGCGCCATAACCTATTCGTTCTTTCCGATGAGATTTACAGCGAGCTGACCTATGGAGAAACCTCCCATGTGAGCTTTGCGGCTATTGGGGATATGGCGGAACGCACCGTGGTGGTCAACGGCTTTTCCAAGGCCTTTGCCATGACGGGCTGGCGCCTGGGCTATGCCATGGGCCCGAAGGAGATCATTGCCCAGATGACGAAGCTGCATCAGTACGCCATCATGAGCGCCCCGACAACGGCCCAGTATGCCGCTATAGAAGCAATGCGCAACGGGGATTCCGATATTGAAAATATGCGGGAACAATATGATATGCGAAGATGCCTGATCGTGGATTCTCTGAATCGGATGGGCCTTACCTGCTTCCGGCCCGAGGGAGCCTTCTACGTGTTCCCTTCTATCCAGAGCACGGGCCTGACCAGCGACCAGTTCTGCGAGCAGCTGATCTATAAGGAAAGGGTGGCCGTAGTGCCGGGCACCGCCTTCGGCGCCTGCGGGGAAGGGTTTGTACGCGTCTCGTATTCCTATTCCATCCGGCATATCACGGAGGCTCTTTCCCGGATCGAACATTTTATCCGCACCTTATGAGGGAAAAGCGCGGATGTCCGGGCGGCGCGGATGCAATATAGCGGAAAGCGGGGATTTTGTGCGGGATAGTAAAGAGGTTTGGCCTTCGGCCCAATACAGGAATACGGTCTGTGTGAACAGCGCCGGTGAATATTCCTATGAGCTGCTTCGGAAGATACTCCGGGAGCAGCTTCGTTTGCTGGGAGCCGGGGAATTCATCCGTCCGGGGATGCGGGTGGTCATAAAGCCCAATTTGGTTGTGCGGGCGGAGCCGGATTCCGCAGCGGTCACCCATCCGCTGGTCACGGCGGCGGCAGCGGCGTGTCTTAAAGAACTGGGCGCCAGCGTAGTGGTGGCGGAAAGCTCCGGGGGCGTATATACCCCTGCGGCCCTGAAATCCATTTATAACGGCACCGGTTACACGGAAATGGCGCAAACATATGGGATCGAACTCAATTATGACTGCTCCAGCGGAGAGCTGAAGGCCCCGGAGGGCCTCCGCTGCAAAGGATTTACCGTCATAACGCCCATATTGGAGGCGGATGCGGTGGTGGATATCTGCAAGCTGAAAAGCCACTGTATGACGGGGCTTTCCGCAGCGGTGAAAAACCTTTTCGGCTGTGTGCCGGGGCTGATGAAGCCGGAGCTCCACTGCCGGTTTCCGGAGAAGCAGCCCTTCTCGGAGATGCTGGTGGACCTGTGCGACTTTTTAAAGCCAGACCTGTGCATTGTGGATGGCATCCTGGCCATGGAGGGCAACGGCCCCACC
>URRG01000469.1 GCA_900550095.1 uncultured Oscillospiraceae bacterium | reverse complement strand
CGCCCCTACCGCGGCTTTTCCCTCTCCCCGAGGGAACGGCAACCTGCGCCGGTTCCGACGGAACCAGCTTCCTATCTGATCCAAGGGTCTGATCCGCCGGTTTTCTGGCGGGGATTTCTACCTTTCCATACAGATTCCTGTGATCGTTTTCCGCTTTCTTTGATGTCAAATAAAAAACCTCCAATTTTTACTCCCGGGCATTCTCATGGCATGCTCCCATAAAACGGCATCCCCGCCCGTTTGATGTTCATAATATATGTTCTGCAAATCCGGTCTGTGTAAAAGGCTGGAAACTCTTTCCCGCCTGTCCTTCGCCTTCGTGCCTGCATACGCATAGGCACGAAAAGCCGCTTACAGCCACGCCGTTATAAACGGCAATCTATCCGCCGCCCGGCCAAAACCGCTGCCGCCGGGAACGTCACAGCCAAAAGAAATTCCACGAGGATAAAATTCCTCTTGAAATCAGGACATACGTATATTAGTATAATTGTACATGTATTGCGAAAAGCTGTCAAGTGATACATAAAACCTTCAGAGACTTTGTTAGTATTCCCAGGTTTTAGCAGAAGTAAACTCTCTGCGTTCATATTTGTGATATACTTATTCAAGTAGAAGGACAAACTTTCCAGAACGAAAGACTATTTTATTATACTGACTCTCTGTTTTTTATAAGGAGCTTTTACGATGAAAGAAATCGAACTGTTTACAGACGGAGCGTGCTCCGGAAATCCCGGCCCCGGGGGCTGGGGCGCCATTTTGCGCTGGAACGGACATGAAAAGGCCGTTTCCGGCGGGGACAGCCACACCACCAACAACAGGATGGAGCTTTCTGCCGTTATCCAGGGGCTGAAGCTTTTGAAAGAACCCTGCCGCGTGACGCTTACCAGCGACTCCAAATATGTCTGCGATGCCATCAGCAAAGGCTGGGCCCGGAACTGGCAGAAAAACGGCTGGCGCAAAAGCGATAAATCTCCCGCTCTCAACGCGGATCTTTGGGAGGAGCTTCTCCGGCTTCTCGAAATCCATACCATGACGGTCCGCTGGGTGAAGGGCCACGCCGGGCACCCGGAAAACGAGGCCTGTGACCGCATGGCCGTGGAGGAATCCATGAAAGCCGCCGGAAAGGTCTGACGCCTGCACTCTCCAACCAACACAAGGAAAAGAGGCCCGATTATGGAAAAAAATATCCTGTATGCAGACAATGCCGCCACTACGCCCCTTTCTTCCACGGCGCTGGAAGCCATGCTCCCCTATATGAAAGAGCTCTATGGAAATCCTTCTACGCCGTATTCTCTGGGCAGAAGAGCCAAAAAAGCCCTTGAAACCGCCCGTGCCGGCATCGCCGGGCTCCTGGGAGCCGGCGCCCGGGAAATATTCTTTACCTCCGGCGGCAGCGAAGCGGACAACTGGGCGCTGAAAGCCGCAGCCCATGCCATGCGCGGACGGGGGAAAACGCATATCATCACTTCCAAATTTGAGCACCATGCCGTTCTGCACACCTGCGCCGCCTTGGAAAAGGAAGGCTTTTCCATCACATATCTGGACGTGCATGAAAACGGCATCGTTCTGCCGGAAGAAGCGGAAGCCGCCATACAGCCGGAAACGGGGCTCATGTCGGTCATGTTTGCCAACAATGAGATCGGAACCATTCAGCCCATCGAAAGGCTCGGGGCTCTGTGCCGTGAAAAAGGGATCCTTTTTCACACAGACGCCGTCCAGGCTGCAGGGCATCTTCCCATAAACGTTCAAAAACAGCATATCGATATGCTTTCCCTGTCGGCGCACAAATTCCACGGCCCCAAGGGCGTGGGGGTCCTTTTCTGCAGGGAAGACGTCGAACTGCCCAGCCTGATAGACGGCGGCGCGCAGGAACGCGGCCGCCGCGCGGGAACGGAAAACGTGGCCGGTATCGCAGGAATGGCCGCGGCGCTGGAAGAATCCTGCGCCTCTATGGAAGCGGACGCCGCTTATGTGAAAAGCCTGCGGGAACAGCTGCGGAAAGGGCTTTTAGACATTCCAGGCTGCCGGTGGAACGGCGACGTGCTCCGCAGGCTCCCAGGA
>URRG01000468.1 GCA_900550095.1 uncultured Oscillospiraceae bacterium | reverse complement strand
GGGCCGCTGCCGCAAAAGCAGCGGTTCTCAGGGATGGAATACGCCAGGCTTGGCGCTCAGAGGAGACCGCCTATCTTCTGGAGGCTCTGGACAGGGTCCTTTCTGAGCTGGAGAGGGAGGGCCGCCTGACGGAGACCCTGGCGGGGGATATCTCCGATAAGGGGGCGCGCCTGCGGGTGGAAGCGGAGCTTCTGCGGGAAACTCTCTTTTTGGAGGGCGGAGACGGCTTGTTTTAGCTTCTGGAAACGGGAGACAGCATTGGAAGACGGACAGCTTTATATATGCGGTATACGCGGCAGGAAAGGAGGAAAACCGGCTGTGGCGGAAATACGGATTCAGACGGGCTGGGGAGCTGAGCTCACCGGTCAGGCGCAGGAGTGCCTTCGGCTTATCCGGGAGGCGGCTTCCCTGTTGGGGACGCTGCGATTAGATCCGACTGTGACGGCGGATCGGGGAATACAGTCCTCTTTGCAGAGGCTTACGAAAGGGCTGACTGAAACAGAGGGCAGAATGCAAAAAATAAGCGGTTTTCTGGAGCCCACCATGCGGATGTACGAGGCGACGGAGAGGGAGCTGACAGAAAGGGCCCGGGAACTGGGAACGGGAATTTTCTTGCCGGAGATAGCTTCCCCCGGTTCGGCCGAGCAGTTGAGGAAGCTGTTTTTGGAGGGATCCTCTCCTGCGGCTGACGATATGATGAAGGAGTGAGAGTGATGGAACTTCGGTGCAGAATGAATGCGGAAGCAGGCGTTTTTTCAATTATACTGCAGCCCGGCGTTATGCTGGATTTCCAAAAGCTGGGAATAACGGAAAGAATGCCCGGGCTGGCTCCCTGTCGGGTGGCGATACGGGAAGAGCTCCGTTTTTTGGATTATTATGTTTCCGGCTGCCGCCCGTTAGCGGAAAGGCTGAAGGAGCCTATGTCGAAAGAGGTGTTTCTGAATCTGGGGCGGCAGCTGGCGGCCTCGGGCGCGGCGCTGGAATCAGCCGGGATTTCGCAGGAGCTTTCCGTTGAACCGGAAACGGTATTTCTTTCCGAAAAAGGGGCTCTGTTCTGTTATATCCCGATCGAGGGATACAGAGGAGGAAGCTTCCGGCGTTTGTTCCAACAGATTCTCGCCAGAAGTTCTTTTCGGGAGGGAGAAGACGCTTTTGTTCAGGCGCTTCATCAGTATTTGCAGAATCACGCGGCGCTTTCTCTGCGGGATATTCAGAGCTTTCTACAAACGCTGAAAGGCGGGGCGGCAAAAGGGTATTATGTCCCCCAGGCGGCGCCTCCCGGGCAAAAGCCCGTAAAGGGCGGAACGGTTTTGATTTCTGACGCGGTCCAGCTCAGAAATCAGGCGGAGGCCGCCGTGGCGCAGGCCAAGATGGAGGAAACCCGCCAAGCAGAGGAAGCCCGCCGCACGGAAGAGGCCTGTCAGGCGGAGGAAGCCCGCCGTGCGGAAGAGGTCCGTCAGGCGGAGGAAGCGCGGCGCACCGCGCAGAAGGCGGTTTTGGTCTATTCCCAAACCGGCGAGAGGATTTCTTTGGAACAGCCCATTCTGCGCATTGGGAAAAAGAGGGACAATGTGGATTACTGCATTGCGGGCAATCCGGCTGTGAGCCGCCATCATGCAGATATTCTCCGCAAAGAGGACGATTATTTCCTTATAGATCGAAATTCGCTGAATAAGACCTATGTGAACGGAAGAGAGATCGAACCACAGAAAGAGGTACAGCTCTCTCCGCAGGACAGGATCTCCTTTGCGAACGAGATATTCGTATTTCTTCGGGAAGCTCCGCCGGAACAGAAGTAAAGAGACCGCGGCTTTCCTCTGAGAGAGACCGCAGGGATCGGATGAAACAATGTGAGGAAAGGGGAGAACGGCCCATGCTGAACCGGGGCGATATCCTGGGAAGCGTATACCAGATCGTAGAAGAAATCGGAGCCGGCGGCACAGGCGTTGTCTATAAGGCATACCATCTCCGGCTGAGGCGGTATGTGGTGGTAAAGCGGATAAAGGACGAGGTGGCTGCCCGCATCAACGCCCGGGCGGAAGCGGATATTCTGAAGCGTCTGA
>URRG01000467.1 GCA_900550095.1 uncultured Oscillospiraceae bacterium | reverse complement strand
TGTCGCGATGCTGCTGGCCGGCGGCCAGGGCAGCCGACTGGGTGTGCTGACAAAAAATCTGGCGAAACCCGCAGTTCCATATGGAGGTAAGTATAGGATCATCGATTTTCCCCTTTCCAACTGTGTGAATTCCGGTATCGAAACGGTGGGTGTGCTGACGCAGTATCAGCCTCTCGTTTTGAACGAGTATATCGGAAACGGGCAGCCCTGGGATCTGGACAGCATGAATGCCGGTGTGCATGTGCTTCCGCCCTACCAGCGGAGCAAAAAATCCGACTGGTATAAGGGCACTGCGAACGCCATCTATCAGAACATTCAATTTATTGACCGCTATAATCCGGATTATGTGGTCATTCTTTCCGGCGACCATATCTACAAGATGGATTATTCCAAAATGATCGCCTATCACAAGGAAAAACAGGCCGACTGCACAATCGCCGTGATCGAGGTGCCTATGGCGGAGGCATCCCGGTTCGGCATCCTCAATACAAATGAGGACGGTTCCATCTATGAGTTTGACGAAAAGCCCAAGGTGCCCAAGAGCAACCAGGCTTCCATGGGGATTTATGTCTTCACCTGGAATAAGCTTCGCAAGTATTTGATCCAGGATGAGGAAACACCCAAATCCTCCAACGATTTCGGCAAGGATGTTCTTCCCGCCATGCTGAACGCGGGCGAGAGGATGTTCGCCTACCGCTTCCAGGGCTACTGGAAGGATGTGGGGACTATCGAGAGCCTTTGGGAATCCAACATGGATCTGCTGGATCCCAACGTGCCCCTGGATCTGAGCGAAGAGAGCTGGAAAATTTATTCCAGGAATCCCGTTATGCCGCCTCAGTATATCGCCAAGGGCGCTGTGGTGCAGAACTCCCTTGTGGCTGAGGGCTGCAATGTATACGGTGAGATCGATTTTTCCGTTCTTTTCGAAGGCGTATATGTAGCGCCGGGAGCAGTGGTGAAGGATTCTATCCTGATGCCGGGCTGCCGGGTGGAGGAAGGCGCTGTGGTGCAGTACGCCATTGTGGCGGAGGATACCGTGGTGCGCAAAAACGCCATAGTGGGCGAAAGGCCGGAAGCGGTTGAAAATAAGGACGAGTGGGGCGTGGCCGTAGTGGGCGCCGACAGCGTCGTGTGTGAGGGCGCAGTGGTTCCTCCCAAGGTCATGATAGAAGCTGGGACCGTATACGAAAAGGAAGAGGAAAAGGAGGCGGCGAAATAATGCGAGGGAACAATATGCTGGGGATCCTGTTTTCCAATACCCATGAAGATAAGATCCGAGAGCTGACGGAAAAGAGAGCGATGGGTTCCGTGCCCTTCGGGGGCCGCTACAGGATGATCGATTTCCAGCTTTCCAATATGGTGAATTCAGGCATCAACAAGGTGGGCGTAGTCACCAAATACAATTATCAGTCCCTGATGGATCATCTGGGTTCCGGGAAGGCATGGGATCTTTCCCGAAAAAGAGAGGGGCTTTTCCTCCTGCCTCCGTTCGGCAATGTGAGCAGCATGCGGAACAGCAGGGTGGAATCTCTCGCTTCCATAGAGAATTTCCTCAAGAATTCCAAAGAAGAGTTTGTGGTCCTTGCGGACTGCGATACCATCTGCAATATCGATTATACGGATGTTCTTGCCTATCATTTGGAAAAGGGCGCGGATGCGACGATCCTTTACAGGTATGACGATATTCCCCAGGGCTTCAGCCATCCCGCCGTACATACCGTGGATCTGGAGGGACGTATCCGGGACATGGTGATCTCCCCCAACGTGGAGGGCGCCTGCAATTACGGAATGAGCGTGATGCTTATTGGCCGGGAGCTTTTGATGCAGCTGGTAGCGGATTGTGTGAGCCGCAATCTCTATAACTTCAAACGGGATTTGATCCAGAGAAACCTTGCAGATTATAAATTTTTCGGGTATGAATTCACCGGGGTGGCAAAAACCGTTTGCTCCATGAATTCCTATTTTGAGGCTAATATGTCCCTGATGCTGCCGAAGATCCGTGCAGAGCTTTTCAACCCTGAGCGGCCCATCTATACGAAGGTCAGGGACGATATGCCCGCCCGCTACGGCCTG
>URRG01000466.1 GCA_900550095.1 uncultured Oscillospiraceae bacterium | reverse complement strand
GCTGCTGACGGCTCCTCCTGAGGAAACGCAGCCGCTGCAGAAAAAACTGGACGCCTGGTATGTCCCGCTTTCCGCTTCGCAGGAATTGACGCCCCTTTTGCTGCAGTACCGCTGCCCGGCCTTCGTTTCGGAATCCGTGTCCCTATGCGGCCATATCCGCGAAGAGTTTGAGGAAAATTCTACCGTATATCCCGTTTGCCTGGATGAGAAAAATATATTTTTTCTGTTTCAGCAAAAAGCAGAAACGGCGCTGCCCTATCCCGCGTATCTCCGTGAAATGCTGGATCTGCTTCTGCCCCCTTTGGAAAAGCGTTTTTCTTCCCCGCTCCTGTTCGTGGTGTCCAGAGAACCGATCTCCTGGAACCGCCTGCCGGCTGTATATGAAAGAATGCTTCGAACAGCCGCCAACTATGCGGATGTTCACGAATCCCTGGTCTGTACGGTAGGCGCGGGAACAGAGAAGCTTTTTGAGCAGGAGGAAACGGCCCAGAATCTCAGCGAGACAGCCCTTTCCCATGTGGACGCGTTTATGGAAGAACATTTTCGGGAGGATATCTCCCTCTCGGATATAGCCGCTCACGTTTTTCTGAGCCCTTCCTACGTATCCAGCCTTTATAAGAAGCGCAGAGGGATCAATGTCATAGACCGTCTTCAGCAGATCCGTATCCGGGAGAGCGAGGCGCTTCTGTGCCGGACCAATTTGAAAATCCAGGATATCGCAGGGAAATGCGGATTCCGGTCTGCCAGGTATTTTATCGGCGTGTTCCGTAAAAAGAACGGCATGAATCCCGGAAAATACAGGGAAGAAAAAACAAAGCTGTAAAAGGCTTCCTCGGTTCCCTCTGAACCGTGTCCCGCCCGCGGCGGTAGCCGCCGCCCGGTCTCAAAGCTTTTGCGATGAAACAAAACCGGAAGAGAGCTTCCAGCCGCAAGCGGCCCGCTTTTGGGAAATCCGGGAGGCTGTGCCGCCCCATACAAAAGGAGGATGCAAAATGGCGTTTGGTTTCTGTGCAAAGGATTATTCATTTTTGCCTTCCCGGGTCGTCTTTCAAACCCAGGACAGGAAGCTGCAGGAACTCTATGACAGATGTGAAAAGTATGCCGCGGCAAATAAGGCGGTCTATCAGGATAAGACCGTGCTGCGGGAAGGCTCGGATTATGACGGCCTCTGGATGGAAAGCCAGCCCCTGGGCGGTGCGATGTACGCCAAGCGCGATGTGGAGGCGGCGCTGAACAATCAGCTCATTTTTATGGAATACCAGCGGAGAGACGGAAGATTCCCCGGGACCATCCGTTTTTCTCCTTCCGGCCTGCTGCAGGCGCATTACGGCTGGCTACAGGGGTATTGCTTCCCGGTCCCGGCGCTTTCCCTGTATTATCTGATCGGGCGGGACGAAAGGTATCTCCGGCTTTTGTATACCGCTCTGCGCGATTTTGACCGGTACCTGTGGCGGTATCGGGACAGCGACGGAGACGGATGCCTGGAAACCTGGTGCGTATGGGATACGGGGGAAGACCACTGTACACGGTTTGAACGGTTCGGCGCAAAAGACGGCGGCTGGGGCGGGGAAGAACCTCCTGCGGGGCAGGGGAGGCTTCCCTATGAATCCATGCTGGTGATGGCCTATTCCTGTCAGGGCCGTGAGATCTTGGCGGAGGTTTCACATCTGCTGCGAAACGGGGAAGAAGGCCTTTGGAGGGCCGGGGCGCAGGCTGTCCGCCAAAAAATACGGGAATATCTCTGGGATGAGAAAACAGGGGCGTGCTATGACCGGGATTGTGAAAACAGGCGCATGGATACCCTTTTGCTGGGGAACCTGCAGTGTATGTATTACGGCGCCTTTTCACAGGAAATGGCGGACAGTTTTGTATCACGCCATCTGCTGAACCCGGAAGAGTTCTGGACGCCCCTGCCCCTTCCCAGCATAGCGGCCAACGACCCGTTGTTTACGAACGATCCTCTCAACGATTGGAGCGGGCAGCCTCAGGCCCTGAGCTATCAGCGGGCCGTTCAGGCGCTGGAAAATTACGGCTATGAGGCGGAACTCCGCCTGCTGGGGAAAAAATGGATCGGCAATCTGCTTCGGACGGGAAGACTGGTCC
>URRG01000465.1 GCA_900550095.1 uncultured Oscillospiraceae bacterium | reverse complement strand
TGCTGACCATAAACCTGGCGGCCCGCCCCGCCGTTGAATCCACCGCAGAAGTGACGATTCCATGAACGGCTAAGAGCCCCGAAAAAACCGTCATGCAAAAGCCCAGCACCCATTTGATCACCTTGGTGAAGGCCCCGCAGAGCCCGTCCAGCTTTACCTCCGGCGACACGGCGGAAACGACGGAGACGCCCAGAAATATATTCATCAGAGGAACCAGAACCCCTGCGCATACAAGCATAACGCCGTTTCCTCCGGCCGTGGTCAGGATCTGAAAGGAGGCGGAAGCAGCCGGCTGGCCGGAGGCCAGCATAATGCCTCCCAGCACCGGTACGCACGCCAGAAGGAAGCCCGCCGCCCCTTCGATCACTACCTCCGCCTGATGGATAAATTCCACTGCGGGCTGGATCAGCACCGCGCATATGCACAGGACGCTGGTAAGCGAGGCGGCAGAGCTGGCAGGGCCCTGCAGGCTCAGCCGCATGCCGTTCGCCATGGCGGAAACCAGGATCACCGCCAGGATCATCGTCAGCACATGTACGGGCCTGCCGGAGGCCTCGCCTGCCATGCTCCCAAGCGCGGAAAAAAGCGATTCAGGAGTAATAGAGGAAATGCTTTCCCAATCCATGCCCTCGATCCCCAGAGCTCCCAGGGAATCCCGCGCTTCTTCCGGCAGTTCTCCGGGCAGATCCTCCGCTCCGCTCTCCCGGAACTGTTCCTCATAATAGGCTTCATATGTATCCTCGGAGCCTTCTCCTTCCTCTGCAGAGACAGGAAAAGAGATCAGCATAAAAGCTGCTGCAAAAATAACCAGCAGAAACATCCGTTTTTTCATCATTTCAGCCACCAATCAGATCCATAGCCGTGGAAGCCACTTGAGAGAGCAGGGGCAGCGAAATCAAAAGGACGGCAATGCGCCCGGCTATCTCCGCCTTTACCGCCAAAGCGGATTCCCCCGCATCCCTGCAGGAATCCGCGGCGAACTGGGTCAAATAACAGATCCCCAAGGCCTTGAACAGCACCAGAACATACTCCTGCGGTATGCCGGAGGCCTCTAAAAACTCGTTGATCTGCCGGATGGCCGGAGAAATCTGCTGCAGGACAGCCAGCAAAAGCAGGATCCCGCAGCCGATGGAAAGCAGCATGCCGTATTCCCCGTGGTATCTTCTGAGCATAACAGAGAGTACCGCCGCCACCACGGCCAGGGCGGAAATTCCCAATATGTCCAAAGGAATCCCTCCCCTGCTACAGGTCGA
Source organism: uncultured Oscillospiraceae bacterium (assembly GCA_900550095.1). GTDB lineage: Bacteria > Bacillota > Clostridia > Oscillospirales > Acutalibacteraceae > UMGS1264. The sequence continues at coordinate 855 of URRG01000465.1, read as the reverse complement.
AAATAGACTTGATCGCGTCAAACAGGGCGTCTATCTCCTGAATGACCATCATCAAAACTACGATCAAACCGGCCAGTGTAGTCATCATAGCCTGCTCCTCCCGGCCTGAACGAATCAAAAGCTGGTTCAAAACGGCCACAATGATGCCTATAGCAGCTATCTTGAAAATCAAATCGATGTTCATCCTCGGTTTCTTCCCTTCTGTCGTTTCATCCCAGCAGAACAGCGGCCGCTATCCCTCCGAAAATCCCCAGCATCTGATACAGCCTTGCTTTCGTTTCCTTGTCACGCCTGGCCTCCTGAAGCAGCGCCTCTAAAAGTTCCTTTGTCAAGCGGCAATGGGCTATCTGCCCCTGTGTATCTGTGACGCCCCAGCCGGAACCGAACTCCCTGAGCCGAAGCACATCCTCGCCGGAAAAACCTGAGGCCGCCGCTTTTTTCATAGAGCGTTCCCAGGCGGCCTCAAAGGGTTCTCCCTCTTCCATATACATACGGCATTCCTTCAGAAAGGCAAAGGAGTCCCCATGCTTTTCCAATATCCGGCCAATGGGTTCACCTGAAAAACGGATCTCTGTTTCCGCCGCCTGCAGAAACCGAAGAAATCCCTCCAGCCGGGCGACGCGCAGCTTCAGCCTAAGCGACTCCGAATAGCCTGCCAGGGCCCCCGCCCCAATCATCAGGAGTATTCCGATCCATCTGAGCAAGCAAATCCCCCGCTTTCCGGAGCTCCGCAACCGTTCCCGGCTCCTTCCGGCTTTTCAGAAACGCCACCGTCTCGAAAGCGCCGGCCCGCATGAGGAGCTCCGCCTGCTTCCTTTTCATAAATTCCTCCGATGAACCGGCATGAATGCTGGC
>URRG01000464.1 GCA_900550095.1 uncultured Oscillospiraceae bacterium | reverse complement strand
GGCGCGGGCGGATATGTACGATATGGCGGCACAGGCGCATACTGCATACTAACACATATATGGAATATATAAGTGCGTGGCCAGATGGTTCGGCTTCAGACGGCGCGGGTATTGATACAGAAATCAGGTGACACAGAATGGCAAAAGAGACCATAGAGCGGATCCGGGAGGCGGAGAGCCAGGCGGATGCAATGGAAAAAGCCGCTTTGAAGGAGGCGGAAGCGAGCCTCAGAAGAGCCGGGGAGGAAGCGGAACGCCAGGCCCGGGCCCTTATCGCGGAAGCGGAGGCCCAGGCGGAGCGGGAAAAGGCGGAAGCCCATCGGAAGACAGAAGAGCTCCGGCAGGAAAAGCAGCTTGCCGCCCGGAAGGAGATCCTGCGCCTGCGGGAAAACGCTGCCGGGCGGGAGCAGGAGGCCGTGGGGGCCGTGATACGCCTTCTTGGAAGGTAAAACGCGGAGGGGCCCGGCATCTTGGGGCCCGGTTCCGGGAAAGGGGGAAGCACTGTGGCGGTAGTGCCTATGAAGCGGATCTGCATATACGGCCTGCGAAGGGACCGGAAAGCGATCCTGGAAGCGCTCCAGCGGGCGGGAGCGGTGGAGGTCTGCCGGGCGGAATACCCGTCCTCTGAGGAAGGGGAGGAAAAGCCGTTCGGAAGGATGGATACGTCCTCCTCTATAGGGATATTCCGAAAGGGGCTGCAGGATATAGAGGAAGCGCTGCAGATTCTGGACCGGCACGCCCCGGAGAAAGGCTCTTTTTTGGGCTTTCTCAAAGGGCGCAGGGAGATCGGGGAAAAGGAATACTACGATCTCGCGGCCCGGTGGGAGGAGATCCTTCGGTGCGCGGGGCGCATACAGGCCCTGGAAAGAGAGATAACGGAGGCGGAAGGGGAGCTTCGCAGGCTTTCCGCCAGGAGGGAGGCCCTTTCCCCCTGGGCGGGGCTGGATATCCCCATGCGCTTTCAGGGCACCCGCAGGACCGCGGCCTTTATCGGGAGCCTTTCCGGAGAATATACGGCCCGGGAGCTGGAAGCCGCCCTTTCAGAGCGTTCTCCCGGCCTGGAGGCATCCATAGAGACGGTGAGCTCCACAAAGGAGATGACCTGCATTTTCGCCCTATGCCCCAAAGGGCAGGGGGAACAGATGGAGGCGGCCCTGCGGGAGCTGGGCGCTTCACGGCCCTCTTCCCCCGGCAAAAAGCCGCCCGCCCAGGAGGCGGAGGAGCTTCGGGAGCGGGAGGCCGCCCTTTCGGAGGAGAACAGCCGGCGGGAGGAGGAGCTTTCGGCCCTTTCCGCCCATAGGGAGGATCTGAGATTCGCGGAGGATTACCTTTCCATGAGGATGGAAAAATACCAGGTGATTTCCCGGCTGCTGCAGTCGAAACGGGCCTTTGTGCTGGAAGGATACGTCCCGGCAAAGGACGCGGAAGGGCTGGCGCAGAAAATCTGCCGCCGCTACAGCGCGGAGGCGGAGCTCGCGGAGCCGGCGGAATCGGAGGACGTCCCCGTTCTGCTGGAAAACAACGCCTTTGCGGCGCCGGTGGAAGGGGTCCTGGAATCCTTCAGCATGCCGGGGAAGGGCGAAATCGATCCCAGCCCGGTGATGGCGGTCTTCTACTATATCTTTTTTGGGATGATGCTTTCAGACGCGGCCTACGGCGTCATTATGGCGGCGGCGTGCGCCTTCTGCCTGCGGAAATTCCGGAACATGGAGGATTCCATGCGCAAATCCCTGCGGATGTTCTTTTTCTGCGGGCTCAGCACCGTTTTTTGGGGCTTCATGTACGGCAGCTTCTTCGGGGATGCGGTCAGCGTGTTTTCCAAAACCTTTCTGGGGAAGGAATACACCCTGCCGGCCCTGTGGTTCACGCCCATCGACGAGCCCATGCGCATGCTGATGTTCTGCCTCCTGTTCGGGATCGTGCACCTGTTTGCGGGGCTGTTTTTAAACGGCGTGCAGCTCTGGCGGCAGAAGCGGTATAAGGACGTGCTCTATGACGTCGTATTCTGGTATCTTCTGGTGGGGGGCCTTGTAGTGCTCCTCATGAGCACGGACATGTTCGCGGATATCGCCCAGATGGAGAAGCTGGGAGGCCCCGCGGGGAGCGCTGCCGCCGTG
>URRG01000463.1 GCA_900550095.1 uncultured Oscillospiraceae bacterium | reverse complement strand
CCCAGATCCTGTTTTCGCGGGCATGTTTGCAGGTCAGGCGGATCAGGCGCATGACGGCCTCGTGATGAGGGTCGCAGAAACTTGAGATACTGCGGTTCTGTCGATCCGCCGCCAGGGTATACTGGATCAAATCATTGGTTCCAATGCTGAAGAAATCCGCCTCTTTGGCCAGAAGGTCGCTGATAACGGCGGCGGCCGGCGTTTCGATCATGATCCCCAGTTCCATCTTTTCGTCGAAGGGAATATGCTCTGCTGCCAGTTCCTTCTGAACGTTTCGGGTCAAAGCTTTGGCGCGCCGGAGTTCGTCAAGGGAGGTTATCATGGGAAACATGACAGCGATCTTTCCAAAGGCTGAGGCCCGGCAGAGAGCCCGGAGCTGCGTGCGAAATATCTCCGGCCTTGTTAGACAGAGACGTATGGCCCGCATGCCCAGAGCCGGATTTTCTTCCTTGGGCAGGCGGAAATATTCCGCCTGCTTGTCGGCGCCGATATCCAGAGTGCGGATCACAACCCGCTTTCCCTCCATTGCCGATGCCGCTTCCCGATAGGCTCTGAACTGTTCTTCCTCAGAGGGAAAATCAGGCCGTTCCAAATAGAGAAATTCGCTGCGGAAAAGCCCCACGCCCTCTGCTCCGTTTTTTAGTGCTGCGGCCAGATCCCTGGGGCCGCCGATGTTGGCACAGACGGGAAGGCGTCTGCCTTCTTTTGTGATGCCTTCCCTATTCCGATAGGCTTCTAGGCCATGTCTGTGTTCCAGTTCCTTTTGCTGCTTCTTCAGATATGCGGCTTTGGTTTCTGCCGTTGGGCTGAGAAGCACCTCTCCTGTAAAGCCGTCAGCGATGCAATCTATCCCTTCCAATTGGGGCTGCAGAAGTTCCCCCAGCCCGATGACGGCAGGGATTCCCATTGTGCGGGCAAAAATGGCTGTGTGGGAGTTTCGAGAGCCCTCCCGGGTGAGGAGAGCGCGCACATGGGCTGTATCCAGTTGAGCGGTTTCGCTGGGAGTAAAGTCGTCTCCTGCGAGGATCACAGCGCCTTGCTGTTTTTCAGGCCCTGCAGTTTCATCCGAACCGTTTTCCAAAATGCGCAGCAGGCGGTGAGAAATATCCTTTACGTCAGCCGCTCTGCCCTGCATGTATTCGTCTTCCATGGAGGAAAAGAGGCCCGAAAACCGATGTGCCGCGGCTTCTACAGCGTATTCGGCGTTTACGTGCTCTTTACGGATCGTTTCTGTGATACAGCCGCTGAAATCGGGATCTTCCAGCATCATTCTGTGGATCTCAAAAAGCTGGGCGTTCTCTTCACCTAGCTTTTCCAATGTTTGTGTATATAGTTTCTCCAGTTCACTGGCCGCCTTTTCTCTCGCCTTTTCGTAGCGGGCTGTTTCGCCCTGCCAATCTTCTACTATCCGTTTTTCTGCATGGGATCTTTCATTCCCGGAAAAGTGGATGGTTCCAAAGGCAATTCCTGAGGAAACGCCTTCTCCGCGCAATATTTCCATGGTATTCTCCCCGCTTTCAGATGGATCCACAGGCCTCAGCCGCTGACCGCCGCAGCTTACCATGAAGCGGCACTTCAGCCTTTGCGGTAGGCAAGTACAACCGTTTCCCCGCCTTTGGCTTTTCCGGAGGCTGTGGAAAGAATTTGAACAGCTTCGCTGTTTGTGATAACCGTTACCACATGGGTGCCAAGTCCATGGCTTCGAATACATTCCAGATCCGCTTTTGCCAGGGGATCGCCGGCCTTCACGCGAGCGCCTTCCTGAACCAAGCTTTCAAACCCCTGACCGTTCAGCTGCACGGTGTCGATACCGATATGGACCAGGATCTCCAGCCCGTCGTCTGTGGTGATCCCGTATGCATGGAGAGTATCCGCCACGTTGGATACCACACCAGTACAGGGAGAAAGAATGAGTCCGTTCTCTGGAAGAAGAGCGGTTCCCTCCCCCAGAATCTTTTGAGAAAAAACCGGATCGGGGAGCTTTTCCACGGGAACGATCTCTCCATTCTGAACGGCGCAGAGTGTGCCGTCTTTCTTTTTGCCAAATCCAAGCATGTAGGAAACCTCCTGTGACAGCTGCAGCATACGGTTTGCGGCAGTTGCTTCTGCCTTTTTACTTT
>URRG01000462.1 GCA_900550095.1 uncultured Oscillospiraceae bacterium | reverse complement strand
TATTCCCTCCTGGCTGAAGGAGGAGCCGGTCCTCTATGTGAACGGGGAACAGACGCCCGTTTCAAAAGACGCCAAGGGCTTCATGGAGATCCGCCGCCAGTGGGAAAACGACGAGGTGTACTTTGAATTCCAGAAGGGGATCACCGCCGTTCCCCTCCCCGGAGACGAAAGCCAGGTGGCGTTCCTGAACGGCCCTGTGGCTTTGGCGGGGCTCTGCGACGAGGAACGGACTTTGTATGCGGAAGAGGGCCAGCCTCTGGAGAGCCTTTTGGTTCCCGACAACGAGCGGGAATGGGGCAACTGGAAGCAGACCTTCAAGACGGCCGGGCAGGACAGGGGCATCCGCTTCTGGCCTCTCTATCAGATCGGCTATGAAAGATACAGCGTATATTTCCCCGTGAAGCGGGTTAAGAAAAACGGCTGAGAAGCACTATATGACCGGCGGTTGTAAGAAATCCGTAAGAATTTTCGGCAGAAAGCTGTAATGTTCCTCCCGTATGGTTATAGACAGAGAAAACCATACGGGAGGGATTTGTATATGGCAGCTTTTCTGCAGTTTTCAGCGGGATGTATCGGCTTTTTCCTCACAGTTTACGGCGTATTTTTCGCAGCAGTGTTCTGCGGGTATTTCCGCAGAAAGAGACGGTTTCCAAGAGCGGAGCCGAAAACGCGCTTTGCCGTGCTGGCGGCGGCCCGGAACGAAGAAGAGGTGATCGGCGATTTGGTGGACAGCCTTCTGGCCCAGCGGTATCCCAGAGAGCTTTACGACGTGATAGTGATCCCCAACAACTGCCGGGACCGCACGGCCCAAAAGGCAAAAGAGCACGGCGCCCGGGTGCTGGAATGCACAGTGCCGGTCAAATCCAAGGGAGAGGTGCTGCGGTTCGCCTTTTCCAGGCTGATGAAGGAAGGAAAATACGATGCTTTCTGCGTGTTTGACGCCGATAATGTGGCGGCTCCCGGTTATCTGGAGGCTATGAACAGGGCGTTCTGCTCCGGCGCACGGATAGCCCAGGGTTACAGGGAAAGCAAGAATCCCGGAAGCAGCTGGGTTTCAGGAAGCTATTCCATCTATTTCCGTATGATCGCCGAGTGTGTGAACCGGCCCAGGGCGGCGTGGGGGCTTCCCGTGTTTCTGGGAGGGACCGGATGGGCCGTCAGTGCTTCCTGTCTGGAGGAAAACGGCTGGGAAACCTCCTCCATTGTAGAAGACTGTGAATACTCCTTGGAATGCGTTCTTCGGGGCGAGGAAGTCGTCTGGGTGCACGATGCCGTCACATACGATGAGCAGCCGGTATCTTTCAGGCAGTCTTTTACCCAGAGACGGCGCTGGAGCAGCGGCATGCTGGGGCTTTTGCCGCGGTTCGCGCCCCGGATGCTGCGCGGGGCCCGCGCAGGAAAACCTTTTTCGCATATAGACGCTCTTCTGTCTGCAGGTGCGCCTCTGCTTCAGGTCATTTCGTATCTTCCTCCCGCTCTGTTTGCGGGTTCCTTCCTGTTGGGCGGGGGCGAAGGGGCCTCTGGGGTGGCCGTATGCGTCGGTATCCCATTTTTGCTGAATATTTTGGGGACGACCCTGATGGCAGCTTTCTTGGCCTTTATTGGAAAGGGGTACCGGAAAGGGCTGTATAAAGGGATCCTGACGTATTGGCTGTTTACCCTCAGCTGGGTGTGGATCAGCGCTGTAAGCCTGTTCCGCAGGACGGAGACCTGGAAGGAGATACGGCATACGGAGACGGTAGGAATTCTTCCGGAAACAGCCGGAAAACAGCCTGTATAGGAAAATTTACCGAATTATTTCTGCTTTATAGAAATAAGTTTTGGTTTATTCAGATTTTCTCTTGACAGAATCCTTCCAAATCTGTATAATACATTTCATGTAATGTGTTTTACAATTTAACCCCTGCCAGTTGGCGGATGGGAGGGAAATAAATGGCTGAGATCAGAATTAAAGACAATGAATCGCTGGAAAGCGCGCTGAGAAGATTCAAGAAGCAGTGCGCCAGAGCCGGTGTCATTGCTGAGGTTCGTAAAAGAGAAGCGTATGAGAAGCCTTCTGTCAAGCGGAAGAAAAAGTCTGAGGCGGCTCGTAAGCGTAAATTCAAATAATCATCCATAAAC
>URRG01000461.1 GCA_900550095.1 uncultured Oscillospiraceae bacterium | reverse complement strand
GAAATTCCACGCTGTCGGCGGTGACGATCCAGGGCCCCAGGGGCGTAAATCCATCCAGGCTCTTCCCGAAATACCACTGTCTGTGGGCCGTCTGCACCTCCCTGGCGCTGACGTCGTTCATAATGGTATAACCAAAAATATAATCCTCCACATCCTCCAAAGCCACGTCCTTAGCATCCTTTTTCAGGATCACCGCCAGCTCTGCCTCATAGTCCAGCTGGCTCGTAAGCTCTTTGTGGGATGGTATCCCATCGCCGGGATCCGTGGCCCGGTTGACCCGCTTGGAAAAATACACCGCATGGGGCCTTTCTCCATTGAATTCCTCTTTTTTGAAGCGGGCGGATTCCGCCGCATGGTCCATATAATTGATCCCCAGGCAGATGATATCCTGAGCAGGGGAAGGAATAGGCGCCAGCAGCAAGATTTCTTCCAGCGCTGTGCCCTCCCCTTCCCGAGCCGCTTCCGCAAGGGCGGAAAGCTCCTTTTCACCGCCCCCGGCGATCAGTTCCTGCATACTTTCAAACCGAACTCCGGCTCTCTCCGCCGGAACCACCGATTTCCCGGAGGAGGACAGAACGCCGATCTTTTCGGCCCCTTCCTTCTCCCGATATGTCACAAGCTTCATGAAAAACGCTCCTTGTCCAAATCTGCGCCCGGCTGTTTTCTCAAGCCGGCTCCGAAAGAGCTCTGCCCCGGCATCCGGTCAAGCCGCGCTTCCCGCTCTCAGATCCTGCAGCGCTTCCTGCTCCGTATCTGCGGAGAACAGAAATCTTCCGAAAAGATCAAATACCTCGATATGGCCGTTTACAACTTTCAGTCTGTACTCCATACAAACACCTCTTTCTTGCGATACAGCTTTCTTTGGCTTCTGTATCCAGTATAAGGCATTATGTGTACTATAAAACGGACTGAAAGCTATTCTTTTTCCGCCGGGCTCATTTTTTACCATTCCCGCCTGGGGCGCCTACGCAGGAAGACCGCGCATCCGGCTCCTGCGCACCCGGCACTTCATAAAATTCCGCCGCCCTGCGGAGATATTCCCGGTATTCCTCCCTCACCCTTTTCGGCCCCAGCAGCTCCGCTTTGTCTCCAAAACCAAACAGCCACCCAAAAAACAGAGGACTCACCGCCACATGCACATGAACTTCAAAAAAACCGTTCTCCGCCCGGAAAATACGCACGTCCTTCCCGAAGCGATCCGCCGCTACTCCCGCCAGAGAATCGGCAAAGCGAAGCGTCACCAGATCGTCTTCCCCGCCGAACATCCCGAAAAGCCTTTCCGTATAGGCCGTCATATCCAGTTTTTCAAAAGAATCCTTTCCGTCCCGCTCTTCCTCCCGCACCCGTATGGAAGACATCTTATCCACCCGGAAATGCTTGATGCAGGCGGCCTCAGAATCGTATGCGATGAGATAATAATTTTCATCGTCCCATGTAAGGGCCCATGGACTCACCCGATACCGGCTGCCGGAACGCCTGAACTGTCGTTCCAGTCTTCCGTTTTCCCCCGGCACCCATTCAAAATAGAGGTAATCTACCTGTTTCCCTTTGGAAATGGCCTCGTGGATGGCATCCACATTATAATAGATGCTTTCATTCATGGTCTTGATCCGATTCGCGACCCGCACCTGCCGCTGCAGATCCTTTGCCTGGTGAACGCTGGCAAGGCTCTCCACCTTACAGATCAGTTCTTTGGATTTCTGGGCCGTAATAAATTTGGAGGATTGGACGGCGTCTACCAAAAGCTTCAGCTCAGGCAGCTGAAAGGCCCTTTCCGCCAGATAATACCCGCTTTTATGGGCCTCTGTTTTCTCGATATCCATGCCGAAATCCCGCAGAGCCTCCATATCGCTGTAGATGCTTTTGCGCTCTGCCGAAATCTCTTGTTTATCCAGCGCATCCATAATTTGCCGCATGGTCATAGGATGTTCTTCATCGGTCTCCTCCAGAAGCAGACGCATCAAATACAGGATCTTCATCTTTTGCTTGGCATTCTTCGGCATCAATCCCCCTCCTTATAGAATATTTTGTATAATAAAATATTTTTATACTAAATGTATAAATTCGCCGCCGTTTCCCCACTGCCATTCGCCCCCGGCCGCCAGGGCAAAATGCGCCTTGGCAATCCCTAA
>URRG01000460.1 GCA_900550095.1 uncultured Oscillospiraceae bacterium | reverse complement strand
TGGTGATAATACCGTCTGCTTTATAACCGATATTCAGGATGATCTCAATTTCCACCTCGTCCGCCTCCGGCAGAACGGCCACTGTGGCCGTAGATGTGTGGATGCGCCCCTGAGCCTCCGTCTCCGGCACCCGCTGGACGCGGTGGACCCCGCTTTCAAATTTCAGCCGGGAATACGCACCCGCCCCTGTGATCATGAAGCTGATTTCCTTATAGCCTCCCAGTTCCGTTTCGTTTGCATTGAGGATTTCCACGCCCCAGCCCATACGCTCCGCATACATGGTATACATACGGAACAATACAGAGGAAAAAAGTGCGGCCTCCTCGCCGCCTGCGCCGCCCCGGATCTCCACGATCACATTTTTTTCATCGTTGGGATCTTTGGGGAGCAGAAGGATTTTGATCTCTTCCGTCAGGCGTTCCTGCCGTTCTCTGGCCTCTTCCAATTCTTCCTCAGCCATCTGACGGAGCTCTTTGTCCAGACCCGGTTCATCCAAAAGCCTCCTCGCTTCTTCCGCAGAGGAACGCGCCTGCTTCAGGGCCCCGTAGGCCTCCACAATAGGCGAAAGAGAGCTGTGCTCCTTCATGAGGGCCGCATATTTTGCCGGGTCTGAAAGAACCGACGGATCTGAAAGCTTCCCGTTCAATTCCTCATACCGGTTTTGAAATACGTCCAATTTATCAAACATCTGTCGTTTCCTGCCTTTCCCTGTGATGCCGTTCGCTTTTCCGGTCCACAAAGACGCTAGGGGCGAATCTCTTCTCCATCGCGCAGGATCCTGCGGATATTCTTTTCACATTTCAGTCTGGGCACCATGATCTCATGGCCGCAGGTGGCGCAGCGGATTTTAAAATCCATACCGGAGCGGAGGACCAGGAATTTCTTCCCTCCGCACGGATGCGTTTTTTTCATCACCAGGGTGTCTCCCGGCCTCACATCCATGTTTCTCACCTCAATCCCGAACAAAATACCATTTGCTCGCCGTATTCGTCTTCTTAGTATACCACTCCTCCAGGGAATGAGACAATAATTTTTTAAAATCCTTGCCCGCCGTAAAAAGGGAGTTTATAATAACTATACACAAACCTGCCGTACAAAAGGTGAATACAGCGTGAACATAAAGGAAACCGCTGTCCCGGCCGGCAGAGAAAGGCGGGCGCCGAACCTATGAACGCCAAACAAACCATTCTTCAAGTATTGAAAAATGCGCCGGACTATATCTCCGGCGAAGATATCAGCAGCCGCCTGGGGATCACCCGAGCAGCCGTCTGGAAGCATATCCGCGCACTGAAAGAAGAAGGCTATGCCGTGGATTCCGTCCCCAACAAAGGATACAGGCTGAAAGGCCTTCCGGATCTGGTCACAGCCGAAGAGATACTTGACGGCCTGAAGACAAGACGCCTGGGGCGCTCCGTTTACTATTTTGATGTGACGGATTCCACCAACGAAGAAGCCAAGCGCCACGGAATCCAGGGCGCTCCCGACAGCAGCCTCTTTATCGCCGAAAGCCAGACCATGGGAAAGGGACGGCTGGGCCGTGCCTGGACTTCGCCCAAAGGAGAAGGGCTTTGGTTCAGCATTCTGAGCCGCTCGGGGCTCTCTCCCCTGCAGATCTCCAATATGACGCTGATCACGGGCCTTTCCGTCTGCCGGGCCGTCCGTTCGCAGACAGGCTGCGAGGCCATGATCAAATGGCCCAATGATATCGTGATCGGAAGCCGGAAAATCTGCGGGATCCTGACGGAGCTTGCGGCTGAGATCGGTAAGATCGATTATATCGTCACAGGCATAGGCATCAATGTGAATATTCCCTCTTTTCCAGAGGAGCTTTCTCTCAAGGCCACTTCCCTGCAGATAGAAACAGGGAAGCCTCTCCGCAGGGCCGGTCTTCTGCAGGCCGTTCTCCTGGAGCTGGAGGAAGCTTTGGACGCCTTTGAACAAAATCCCGGCCGGTTCCCGGAGGAATACCGCAGACTCTGCGTCTCTCTTCACAAGCGGGTGCGTTTCTTCCGGGGAGGAGAAGCGCACGATGGCGAGGCTGTAGACATTTCCCCGGAGGGAGAGCTGATCGTTCGGGAGGACAGCGGCGCTCTTACAGCCGTCTATTCAGGAGAAGTCACCGTACAGGGGATCTACGGCGTCTCCC
>URRG01000459.1 GCA_900550095.1 uncultured Oscillospiraceae bacterium | reverse complement strand
GGACGGCGCCGTATACGGGGCCAGAGCTGCATATATCGGCGGCTGTGTGGGAACCGCCTGCACCATCTGCGACAGGGAATATCAGATTCCCGCTTTGGGAACCATGGCCCATTCCTGGGTGCAGCTTTTTGACAGCGAATTAGACGCTTTCCGCGCCTATGCGAGGGAATACCCTTCCGCCTGTATGCTGCTGGTAGATACGTACAACGTATTGAAATCTGGCGTTCCCAACGCCATCCGGATCTTTAACGAGGAGGTCGTGCCCAGAGGGTTCCGCCCTGCCGGCATCCGTATCGACAGCGGCGATATCACGTATCTTTCCAAGAAGGCCAGAAAAATGCTGGATGAAGCCGGTTTCCCGGACTGCAAAATCTGCGCTTCCAATTCGCTGGATGAATATATCATCCGGGATATGCTGATCCAGGGCGCCAAGGTGGACAGCTTCGGCGTAGGCGAAAGGCTTATCACAGCTTCTCCTGAACCGGTTTTCGGCGGTGTGTATAAGCTCGCGGCCGTAGAGGACGAGCAGGGAAACGTGACCCCAAAAATCAAAATCAGCGAAAACGTAGCGAAAATAACCACTCCCTGTTTCAAGAAGGTTTGGCGCTTGTTTGACCGGGAGACGGGAAAAGCGATCGCCGATGTGCTGACTCTGCATGACGAGGTTATAGACGATTCCCAGCCCTATGAGATTTTTGACCCGGAGCATGTGTGGAAGCGGAAAACGGTAGTGAATTTCCGAGCCGTCTGCATCCAGGAGAAAATTTTTGAAAAAGGAAAATGTCTTGTTCAGGAAAAATCCCTGAGAGAGATTAAGGAATACTGCGCGGAACAGGTAGAAACTCTGTGGGACGAGGTTACCCGTTTTGAGAATCCTCATCAATATTATGTGGATCTTTCTCAGAAGCTGTGGGATATCAAGGATGGGCTCCTGAAGGAGCATAACAGGACGCAGAAAAAATAAATCGGAATATAGAAACAGAAAAAAACAGCCTCGTTCGGTTCTGGATACTGTCGGAACCGGGCGGGGCTGTTTTTCACCGATATTCCCTTTTATGAATAGGATGGAACAGCAGACGAAGCGCTAAATCACCAAGCGATTCTATAAAGGGGGAATTCGGATGGATATCTTTGCGGCGGCAGCGCTGGAAGCGCTGATTCTGGCGGCGGCGTCCTCCGTCGACGCGTTTACGGCGGGCTTTTCCTGCGGAGTGGGGAAGGTCAGGATACCGCTGTGTCCGCTTTGGATCATCTCCGGGATCTGCAGCCTTACGCTGGGAATTTCTCTGTGGCTGGGAAATCTTCTGGCCCCGGTGATTCCGGAAGGTCTGGCCCAGGGAATAGGGGGCGGGCTCCTGATGCTGATCGGAGTCTATAAGCTCTTTGACAGCCTCGTGAAGCGATGGATCCGGCGGCGGGAACGGGAGTTCCATTTTCAGCTCTTCCACGTCCGCTGCATACTGAAAATCTATGCGGATCCGGCAGAAGCGGACTGGGACGCTTCCAGCAGGCTTTCCGCAGGAGAAGCCGCAGCGCTGGCTGCCGCTTTATCGGTGGACGGCCTGGCAGCCGGCTTCGGGGCTGGGCTGAGCATGGGCAGCCCCCTTCTGACAGGAGTCTTTTCTCTTCTGCTGAGCGCCGGCGCGCTCCTTCTGGGCTGCCGGATGGGCGGCGTTTTTTCTTCGCGCATCCGCACAGACGGCGCATGGCTCAGCGGGATCATACTCATCCTTTTGGGGGCCTCCAAGTGCTTGTTCTAAAAATATTCGAGACTGCGGAAGAAAAATCAGTCATCCAAAATCGTGTAGGAGAGATTTTCCCAAAGGAGCCGGGAGCCTTCGTCAGCTTCTTCGGGAAGAAGGGCTCTGGCTACAAGGATCGGCTCTTCCCCGGAAACGTCGGTTCTTTCCAGATGAGCGTAGTCGCCGTCCAGCTTTGTTATGCGATAATAATAGGGGCCCATTTCTGAACACATCCTTTCCTTTACATATACGAAGAAAATCGAACCTTTCAACGCAGAAGGAAAGGCAGCCGGAGTGCGGCTGCCTTTTTCGATTTGTTTAAGAAAAGCAGATAGCTTTCGGTCAGTCCACGCGGCCGCCGCAGCGGAAGCAGAAATGGCTTCCTTTCGGAAGGGAAGCGCCGCAGGCGGGGCACC
>URRG01000458.1 GCA_900550095.1 uncultured Oscillospiraceae bacterium | reverse complement strand
AAACCGCTGAAGAGGCGCGGAGAAGGAAGCGCAGCGATGCCGCACCCCCAAAAACAGTGTCTGCAGCAGAAGGCAGGCCGCAGGTTGCGTATCTTATTTTGCAGGCCTTCTGTAATAATATCCATACAGAAAGGAAGAGGTGTATGAAAAACCACAAATTCCGCCGGCTGTTCTCGGCTTTGCTGGCGGCAGCCCTGCTGGTTGGAGCGGCAGGCTGTTCAGGAGGAAATGAAACCGGCTCCGGCGGCGGCTCCCAAGCGGGCGGAGGCGAAGAGGATTCCAATTTCAACGAAAGCGGATGGCCCGTGGTAAACGAGAAGGTCACCCTGAAGGTGTACGGCTCCCGGGATTCAAACGCGCCGGAGGATTGGAACGACTATATCCTGTTTCAGGATATGGAGAAGACAACCAACGTGCATTTTGAATGGGAGCTGATCGAGGGCTCTACCTATCAGGAGCGGAAGAGCGTAATGATCAACAGCGGCAACCTGCCGGATATCATCAAGGACGGCATGTCCGTTCTGGAGGTGGCCCGTTACGGCCAGGAGGGGCTCCTTCTGGAGCTGGGCGAGATGCAGGAGAAGTATTGCCCTCAGCTGATGCATTTTTACGAGATCAATTCCGTCATGAAGGCGGCCGCCACTATGCCGGACGGCAAAATCTATTCCTTCCCCTATTGGGGCGGCGCTCCCTGGTTCGGAATCTACCGGATGGGCGTTATAAACACAGACTGGCTGGAAGCGGTAGATATGGAAATGCCCACCTCTCTTTCCGAGCTGAAAGAAGTGCTCATAGCGTTCCGGGATGAAGATCCCAACGGCAACGGGGAAAAGGATGAAATCCCCCTGAGCTGGAACGGCGGCCTCTACAGCACGGAGGGCCAGTGGCATTTCGGCCTGAATTTCCTGGGCGACGCCTTCCGGGCCCCCAGCAACCCCGACCTTCTGGACGTTGTGGACGGCAAGGTGGTGTTCGTCCCCACCCGCGAGGAATACAAGGACTATGTAAAATGGATGCACGAGCTGTATGCGGAAGGTCTTCTGGATGATACCGGCTTCAGCCAGAGCCCGGATCAGTATAAGGCGAAGCTCTGCGCCGAAACGCCTGTGGTGGGCGTGGCCTCCGTTTGGGAGATCGGCGACGATTTCGCGGATTATTCCTATTACGACCACTATGAGTATTTGGATCCCTTAAAGGGTCTCAACGGGGAGGATCCCCTTCCCTACTATACGCCTTATCCCACCATCGGGGCAGATAAATGGGTCGTCACCAACGCCTGCCAGATGCCGGAAGTAGCTGTGCGCGTGGCGGATTATTTCTATGACGAAGAGCTTTCCCTGGAATTCGCGGAAGGGCTTTTCGGCGAGGAAGCCAGCCAGGAAACGCAGGTCAGGCAGGTGCCCTGCACGGTCTGCAATAACGGAGAAGCGTATATGGTGGCAGATCCTCCCGAAGGCGTGAACACCCAGGTGTTCCGCCATCACTGCAGCCCCGCCAGCAATATACCGTTCTATTATTCCCTGGAGACTACGAAGCGCCTGCAGCACCTCCATTATACCGACAAGAAGGCTAAAAAGCTGGAATACATTGCGACCATATACGATACGGAGCGTATAGGCGTTCTGAACTATACCACCGAGGAATCGGAGATCGTAAGCCAGGTGCAGGCGGATATCATCGCCTACGCGGACAGAAGAGCCGCAGAGTGGGTGATGAACGGCAAGATAGACGAGGAATGGGACGCGTATCTGGAAGAGCTGAAAAATATGAATCTGGATGGATATCTGGAAGCCGTCCAGAACGCGCAGGACCGGTTTGAAGAGATCGCCGGATAATCCCCGGGCAGCCCGGCGGCCCGGCAACCCGGATGACCGGCTGACCAACCGCCTGGCTTTTTGAGGAGCCGCCGGAGCGCCATGAGAGTGCTTTAGCGGCCTCTGGAAGCCCTCTGAAAAGCTCCTGGGCCCTGTTTGGGGTTAAGATAAAACAAATCGAAAACGGGGACCAGGCTCTTACCTATACTTCCGGGTTCCCCGGAATCGAACCATGGCCATATGCCACAGGAGCGCCCTGCGCGGCCTATGTGCGCGGGCGCAGCGATCCTTTTGTTCTTTCTCTCTTTAGAACTCCCAAAAGCAGGCGGCCGCTTCCGAATAGGAGGCGG
>URRG01000457.1 GCA_900550095.1 uncultured Oscillospiraceae bacterium | reverse complement strand
GGGCCCCATTTTTAAATCTGCAGGCGGAGCGCATATAGCGCCGCTCTGCAGAAGGTTTTTGAGAGGAGAAATGTAAAATGGAGATTCTGCGGGAGCCTTTGCTGCAGGAAACGGAAATTTCCGGCGGCATGCTTCGGGAATACCAGCGCCTGTTGGTGGAAGAAATGCTTCCATACCAGGTGGGCATTATGGAGAAAGGAGGAGCTCTGGATACGATCCGGCGGGCCGCCGGATACAGGGTCCCGGAGAGAACGGAGAAGGAGCAGCCCACAGATGTGGGAAAGCTGATGGAGGCCATGGCATATGGCCTTATGCTGCAGGAGGATCCCGTTCTGCGGGAAAAGCTCTGCAGCCTGATGCGGCTTTTGGAGCGCGTTCAGTATGCGGATGGGTATCTGCATCCTTCTATGCAGGCGGAACGGCCTGCAGATAGATTTCTCTCCCTGCTTATGTCCCATGAGATGTATACCCTGGGGCATTATATAGAGGGGTTGCTGGCATGCGAGGAGGCCTTGGGAGACGGCGGCGCTCTTCGCTGCGCGAAAGGGATCGGCGACTGTTTGTGCGAATGGTTTGGGAAAGAGCCGGGGAAGATCTGCGGATATGACGGGCATCCGGAAATCGAACTTGCGCTGTATCGCCTCTACCGCCGCACAGGCGAAGAAAAATATTTGTCGTGCATGCGCTTCTTTGTGGAGGAAAGGGGCGTTTCCGGGCCGGGACATCCCCACTTTTTCGACTGGGAGCAGGAGCGCAACCGGGAGAAATTCGGAAAGCCGGTTTTGGGGGAGCTTTCCCGTTGGGCGGACCGGCACAGACCCTTCTGGGGGCGGTATGAATACTTCCAGGCTCATCTTCCGGCTCGGGAACTGCGGGAGCCCACAGGCCACGCGGTGAGGGCGGCGTACTTCTACTGCGCAATGGCGGATCTGGCCATGGAGACGGGCGACAAAGAGCTCTTAGAGGCATGCCGGAGCCTTTGGCTGGGGTTTGAACAGGGAAATATAGCTCTCAACGGTTCCATCGGACAGGACGGCTTCTGGGAGGGGATCGGAAAGGCCTACGATCTTCCTCCGGATTATTCCTATAACGAGACCTGCGCGGCTATCGGCCTGTTTCTGTTCGGCCACAGGATGATGCTTCAGGAACCGGACGGAAGATACGGCGACCAGATGGAGCTTTCCCTCTACAATACGGTGCTGGCCGGCACTTCTTTGGACGGCAAGCACTATTTTTACTGCAACCCTCTGGAGGTTTGGCCGGATTCTCTGTACCGCTACGATAAGATCCATATTCAGTCCCGCCGTTATGAGTGGGATGACTGCCCCTGCTGCCCGCCCAATGTGGCGCGCCTTTTGGGAGAAATGGGGCGTTATGCAGTCCTTTCCGGCGGGGAAAGCGTATGGGTGAACCTGTATATGGGGATCCGCTGCACCGCCCGGCTGGATTCCGGCCCGGTACGTTTGGAAATGGAAACGGAATATCCCAAAGAGGGGCGTATCCGGCTCCGCATTCGGGATGGAGGGCGCTTTGCTCTGCGCCTGCGCGTCCCTGCCTGGTGCGTGGAGTGGAAGCTGCTTGTGAACGGACGGCCCGTTTCTGCAGAGATAGAAAAAGGGTTTGTCTGCGCAGGGAACGGCTGGCAGGCGGGGGATACGGTGGAGCTGCAGCTTTCTATGCCGTTCCGGCGCGTGTATGCCGATCCCCGGGCGTATCACCTTGCCCATCAGACGGCTGTGATGCGCGGGCCGCTGCTCTATTGCGCGGAACAGGCGGATAACGGGAGGCTTCTTTCCCGGATCCTGCTGCCCGCCGCCTCAGAGTTTGAAGAGATGTGGGAACCGGAGCTTCTGGGCGGAGTCTACACGGTGGAGGCGCAGGCTGTCAGGGCCGTTCTGGAGGAAGGACCGATGTACCGTGCAAAGGCCCCAAAAAGGGAAGAGTTCCGTCTCAAGTTGGTTCCCTATTACGCCTGGGCCAACCGGGAGGATGGGGAAATGCGGGTTTTCTTCCCGGAGATTCCCGCGGAATCCTGACCGTTTCTATAAAAATGAATCTTCCGGTCTGAAGAGGAATGCGGAGGCTGAGGCTTTCGCATTCCTTTTTGTCTTTGTGTCCTCCGCAGCGGCGTGTCCGGCTTCAGGCGCTGTTTCGCAGCGTCCTTTTCGGAGAG
>URRG01000456.1 GCA_900550095.1 uncultured Oscillospiraceae bacterium | reverse complement strand
AATGTCTCGGTCCTGCCGGGCATTGAACCCCGCCGAAAAGGAACAGCGGATTCCAAATGCCTATATATCTTACCACATTCTGCCGGCAAGTGCAACTGTTTTCTGCCGTTACTCAAAAATTTTCATGGATGCGTCATAGAGGCAGCGGCGGATATATTCGCAGTAAAATTCCTCCCCTGTCTGCCTTCGAAAAGCTTCCGTCAAAAGAGAGGGATTCACATTATATTCGCTCCCCGCAGGAAGGAAAAAATCCGAAACCAAACAGCCCTCTTCTTCGCGGAGCTGCATATTTTTAATATCGGGTTTGATATCCAGCGTCAGCATGCCGCTTTTCGATTTTTTCTCCGTCAGGATTTTGTCCTGAGCTAAAAAATCCTGCCATTTCTGCTGAAATTCTGAAAGCCCTCCGTTTTCAGGCTCCATGCGCAACGTATATGAAGCAAAGGCGATCTTTCCCGGCTTCATCTTCGGCTCCGTTACGGCAAAAACCGGCAGATCCGGCGGAAGGGCCTTATGCAGCCGGGAAAGGATCTCTTCCTCCGTGATCTTCGTCTCGTCTATCTTTATGTCCATGCTTTCCCTTTCCCCAGTCATCCCCAGGGAAAGAGGCAGGGCAAAGGTGAGAAACGCATGGGGATTAAAGCCCTGCGTATACCAAAGGGGGATCTTCGCCATATGAACTGCCCTCGCCATGCACCGGTTCAAATCCAAGTGGGAAATAAACCGGGCGGAGCCGGTCTTCTTAAACCATATTCGTACGGTTTTCAACGCAGATTCCTCCTTTGAAGCAGGCGGCTCCGCAGGCGGAACACGCTTCGGCGCAGTTAGGGCTTGTCTCATTTGCATAAGCCTTTCTGCACTCCCGTATCAAAAACTCCTTTGTGACGCCATAGTCCAGATGATCCCAGGGGAGGATCTCGTCAAAGCTTCTTCTCCGGTTGGCATAAAAGGCTGGATCTACGCCGCAGTTTCCAAAAGCCTGCATCCACTTCGTAAAGGAGAAGCAGTCGTTCCACCCATCAAAACGGCAGCCCAGCCGGTGGGCTTCCAGAAGGACCTTTCCCAGCCGGCGGTCGCCCCTTGCAAAAACGCCTTCCAAAAAACTCACCACGCCCTCGTGGTAGTTGCAGGAAAGCTTCCGGCTCTTCACACAAGCGACAAGGTGTTTTTGTTTTTCATGGAGCATTTCCACCGTATCCTGGGGCTCCCACTGAAAGGGGGTGAAGGGCTTCGGCACAAACCCGGAGGCGCTTACCGTTACAGAAACGCCTTTTCCTTTGGGCCTTTCCGGATCGTTGTAAAAAGCGTCTACCACCTTTTGGCCTAATTCTGCTATACCTTCTACATCCTCCAGCGTTTCCGTGGGAAGACCTATCATAAAATACAGTTTTACGGAGCTCCAGCCGCCGCGGAAGGCCGTTTTCACCGTTTTCATCAGCTGCTCCTCCGTAACGTTTTTGTTGATGACGTTCCGCAGGCGCTGGGTGCCTGCCTCCGGCGCAAAGGTAAGCCCGCTGCGGCGCACCGTTTTGATTTTGCTCATCATATCCGTAGAAAAATTATCCACCCGAAGGGACGGCAGTGAAACGCCGATTTTTTCCTCCTTCGTCCAGGTCAGAAGCTGATCCAGGAGGGGATTCAGCTCTCGGTGGTCGCTGGTGCTCAGAGAAGAAAGCGAAATCTCGTCATAACCGGTGTTCTCGCAGAGATCCCTGCACTGCTTGTCGATCGTAGAAACAGATTTTTCCCGGAAGGGCCTGTAAATAAAACCGGCCTGACAGAACCGGCATCCGCGGATACAGCCGCGCAGGACCTCCGCTACTACACGGTTATGCACCACATCCAGATACGGAACTACAAAGCGGTCCGGAAAATAAATGGAATCCAGATCCATCATCACCCGTTTAGTCACCGTTGCCGGAACGCCTTCCTCCGGCTCCACGGCCTGGTTGGTCCCGTCCTCCTTATAGGAAACGCGATACAAAGACGGGACATAAACGCCCGGAATCCGTGCCGCCTCCCGGAGAAAATCCTCCTTCTTGCCGCCCTTCCTTTTATATTCTCTATAAAGTTCCACCAGCTCGCAGTCAACCTCTTCGCCCTCACCCAAAAAGAAAAGGTCTACGAAATCTGCCAAAGGCTCTGGATTGCACGCACAGGGTCCCCAAGCCACAACA
>URRG01000455.1 GCA_900550095.1 uncultured Oscillospiraceae bacterium | reverse complement strand
GCCGATACATCCCCCCACGGGGATCCGGGCGTTTCCCGCAGCCTTTTTTGTAAGCTGGAGGAGGCCTCCGTTCAGCTCTTTTACCTTATTTTCCAGGCCGAAGGAGGAGAGAAGGGCCCGGTTCGCTCCGCCGGTGGGGGCGCAGAGGGCCTGCCCCCCGGCTGCAAGGAATCCCTTCTGCAGGGATACCAGCGGACCGGGGTGTTCCAGGGCCCACGATTCGCTGCAGCAGCCGGGCCTCATACCCAGGGCCTCCAGATTGGAAACGGAAGCGCCTCCCAGAAGAAGAGGCAGCTGAAAGGGAAACTCCATAGTTTCGGTACTCCTCCTGTGCATAGCTGTTTTCGCTCTGCATATCAAAACGAATAGTTATAAATGTAAAATATAATACAATTTGGAAACCAAAATAAAAGGCTTACATGCTTTCAGGAGCGGAAATATTGAACATGCTGAGAACGTTGCAGATCACCGTGGATACGGCCTCGCAGAGCAGCAGGCGGGCCGCCGCCAGGCCTTCCTCCTCGCCGGCTATGCGGCAGGCGTTGTAAAAGCGGTGGAAAAGGTTGGCCAAAGCGATCACGTAGCGGGTGATCCGGGCGGGATCATAGTCTTTTGCCGCCTGGATGATTTCGTCCGTATAGGCGGAAATATGGCGGATCAGCTCGATCTCTTCGGGGGCTGTAAGCTTTGCCAGTTCTTCGTCGGTGCATTCCCGCACCGCTACGCCGCTTTCTTCCATTTTGCGGAAAAGGCTGCAGATCCGGGCGTGGGCATACTGTACGTAATACACGGGATTCTGCGCATCCTGCTGAACGGCCAGATCCAGGTCGAAATCCATCTGAGAGGAGGCTTCCCGCATATTGAAGAGGAACCGGGCCGCGTCCACAGGGACCTCATCCAAAAGGTCGGCCAGCTGGATGGCCTTGCCGGTGCGCTTGCTCATACGGACGGGCTGGCCGTCCTTCATCAGCCGGACAAGCTGCATCAGGATGATGTCCAACTTCCCGCCGTCCAGGCCGATGGCGTCCATGGCGCCCTTCATGCGGGCCACATGGCCGTGATGGTCGGCGCCCCAAATATCGATGCACCGGTCAAAGCCCCGGTCAAATTTATTTTTGTGATAGGCGATGTCCGCGGTCATATACGTGGGGTTGCCGTTCTGGCGCACCAACACCTCGTCTTTGGGCTGTTCATCGTCTTTGTTCTTGACCTTGGCGTATTTGGCCGTAAAGCCTGCGCCCTTATACCAGACGGCTCCGTCCTGCTCATAGGTCAGTCCCTTTTCCGCCAGAAGTTCCACTACCGCTTTTACCGCGCCGCTTTCGTGAAGGGTACTCTCCAAAAACCACTCGTCGTATTCGATGCGGTACTTTTTCATGTCCGCCTTCATCTTGGCGATGTTCCGGGGCAGGGCGAAGGCTGCCAGGGCGGCCCGGCGTTCCTCCTCGGTTTTTTCCATGAGGGAATCCCCGTTTTCAGCGGCGTAGGCCTTGGCCAGCTCCAGGATGTCCTCGCCGTGGTAGCTGTCTTCCGGCAGCTCCGGCGCGTTCTCGCCGGCAAAAAGCTGCTGATAGCGCACACTCAGGGAAAGGCCGAATTTTTCGATCTGGTTGCCCGCGTCATTGACATAAAATTCCCGCCATACGCTGTAGCCTGCGGCGTCCAGCACGGACGCCAGACAGTCGCCCAGAGCGCCGCCCCGGGCATTTCCCATATGCATGGGGCCGGTGGGGTTGGCGGAGACGAATTCCACCATGATTTTCTGCCCTTTTCCGTAATCGCTGCGGCCGTATTCCTTCCCAAGCCTGTGGACGTCCTTCAGGACGTCCCCGAAAAAGCGGCGGTTTAAAAAGAAATTGATAAAGCCGGGCCCGGCGATCTCACAGCGGTCAAAATAGGTTCCTTCCAGGGAGAGGTGTTTTACCACGGCCTCCGCGATTTTCCGCGGCGCCGAACGGAACGCCCTGGCCCCCGCCATGGCGGCGTTGGTGGCGAAATCCCCGTGGGATGTATCCGCCGGGATCTCGATGGTGAACGGGGGCAGTTCCGCCTGAGGCAGATCTCCGGCGGCTATTGCCGCATGCATTGCGTTTTCTATAGCCTTCTGCAGGCTTTCAACAGAAGCTTTCACTAATTTTGACATAGTGCTGTTGCACGTCCTTCCTTGTGTATATCAGATATTTTATATTC
>URRG01000454.1 GCA_900550095.1 uncultured Oscillospiraceae bacterium | reverse complement strand
CTGGAAGAGAACTACATGCCCTATGCGATGAGCGTGATTCTCTCCCGCGCCATCCCGGAAATCGACGGCTTCAAACCGGCGCACCGGAAGCTGCTGTACACCATGTATAAGATGGGATTGCTGGGCCCGACCCGCACCAAATCGGCCAATATTGTGGGGCAGACCATGAAGCTGAATCCCCACGGCGACAGCGCCATCTATGACACTATGGTGCGCCTGAGCCGGGGCTATGAAGCTTTGCTGCACCCCTATGTGGATTCCAAGGGCAATTTCGGCAAGTTTTATTCCCGGGATATGGCCTATGCGGCTTCCCGGTATACGGAAGCCAGGCTGGATTCCATCTGCCGGGAGCTCTTCCGGGATATAGACAAGGATACCGTAGATTTTGTGGACAACTACGACAACACCATGAAGGAGCCCTCTCTGCTTCCGGCGACCTTCCCCACGGTGCTTGTAAACGCCAATACGGGCATCGCCGTAGGCATGGCCAGCAATATATGCCCCTTTAACCTGGGGGAGGTGTGCCAGACCACCATCGGCCTTATGCGGGATCCGGACTTTTCCATTCCCGATACGCTTCTGGCTCCTGATTTTCCTGGAGGAGGGCATATCGTCTATGACCGAAAGGCCATGGAGGCCATTTACAATACGGGAAGAGGCAGCGTCCGCGTTCGTTCCCGCTACGCCTATGACGCTTCCGCCAACTGTATCGACGTGACGCAAATCCCTCCCACAACCACGGCGGAGGGGATTGTGGAAAAGATCGTGGAACTCATCCGCCAAGGAAAGCTGAAGGAGATTGCGGATATCCGCGACGAAACGGGGCTGGACGGGCTCAAGATCACCATCGACTTAAAGCGGGGGACCGACCCGGAAAAGCTCATGCAGAAGCTTTTCCGCATGACTCCTCTGGAGGATACCTTCTCCTGTAATTTCAACGTTCTGGTTGCGGGCGTGCCCCGGGTCATGGGTGTGCGGGAGCTGCTGGAGGAATGGGTCGCCTTCCGAGTGGAGTGTGTGCGCCGGCGGACCCATTACGATATGAGCAGAAAGTCGGAAAAACTCCATCTGCTCAAGGGCCTCAAAGCGATCCTGCTGGATATCGACAAAGCTGTGAAGATCGTCCGCGAAACGGACGAGGAAGCGGAAGTCGTTCCCAACCTGATGATCGGCTTCGGCATCGATAAGGAACAGGCCGAGTATGTGGCGGAAATCCGTCTGCGCCATCTGAACCGGGAGTATATCCTGAAGAGGACGGAGGAAATCTCTAAGCTGGAAGAAGAGATCGGCAGGCTGAAGGAAATTCTGGAGAGCAAGGCGAAGGTCAAAGCCATCATCATATCTGAGCTGCAGCAGGTGAACCGGGAATACGGCCAGCCCCGAAAGAGCATGCTGCTGTATGCCAATGAGCTGCCTCAGACGGAGGAAGAGGAGGAAACGCCCGATTATCCTGTGAACCTGTTCTGCACCCGGGAAGGATATTTCAAGAAGATCACGCCTCTTTCCCTGCGCATGAGCGGGGAGCACAAGCTCAAGGAGGGGGATGAGATCGTTCAGCAGATCGAAGGGACCAACGCCATGGAGCTTTTGTTCTTCACGGACCGCTGCCAGGTCTATAAGGCCAAGGCCTCTGATTTTGCCGATACGAAGGCCAGCGTCATGGGGGATTATATCCCTGCGAAGCTCGCCATGGACGAGGGTGAAAACGTCCTGTATATGGCCGCAGTAAAGGAATACAGCGGCTATATGCTTTTCTTCTTCGAGAACGGAAAGGCAGCCAAGGTGGACATGGGGGCCTATGAGACGAAGACCAACCGGAAAAAGCTGGTGGGGGCCTATTCGGATAAATCTCCCGCTGCGGCTATGTATTATATTCCGGAAGATAGGGAATTCCTGCTCACCAATGCCCAGGGACGCATCCTTTTAGTGCATTCCGGGGCGGTGGCTTCCAAGAGCACCCGCTCCACCCAGGGAGTGCAGGTCATGACTCTGCGCAAAAACGGCAGACTGGTGAAGGCGGAGCTTTACGAAGAAGGCCGCCTGAAAAATCCAGACCGCTACAGGAAGAATATACCGGCGTCCGGTTCTCTTCCCGCCCCGGAGGAGACGGAAGGCGAGCAGATGACCCTGTAATTCTGAGGAGCTGGAAAAAGGATACCCTTCGGAGGTGCGGGAGCCGCGCAAAAGAAAACCGCCCGGAGCC
>URRG01000453.1 GCA_900550095.1 uncultured Oscillospiraceae bacterium | reverse complement strand
GAAGAAGCTGGAGCCGATCACTGTAACCTATAATGCAAACGGAGGGAAAGGCGCGCCGAAGGATCCTAATGTTTATACTGCCGGCCAGACCGCTGTGGTGCTGGACGCGGGGGAGATTTCCAAAGATGGTTTTGTATTTACAGAGTGGAACACGAAGGCAGACGGAAGCGGAGCTTCCTATAAGCCGGGAGATTCCATTCGGGGGCTGAAGTCTTCCGTGACTCTGTATGCACAGTGGAAGAAAGAAGCTTCTGAATCTTCGAAGATTGAGACATCTTCTGAAATAGAAGCATGATTTAAAAGAAATAGGGGAGGCAGGCATGAAAAATGCCTGCCTCTTTTGTTTTATGAAGAGGATTTCCGGTTCTTGTTCGCATTGGCACGGCATATAGTGATAAAGAGAACCACAACAAAAAGAAGAAGACAAACGGAGGAAAAACATGAAGCAGTTAGTGAACGCAAAGGAATCTGAAGAATGGGAAGGAGATCCTTTTTTTGCTTCGGAGGAACACACGGAGGATATTTCTCCTCAAAAGCCGAAAAATCGGGAGCACTGGCTTACTGTGCTCCAAATTACTGTATGTGCGGTTATTCTTTTGGCAGCACTGTGTATGAGATTTTTTGGAGGAGAATGGTATACGGTGTTCCGGAATTGGTATATAGAGCATGTAAACCAAAGCATTTTGACGGATGCGGATCTGCAGAACATGGAACAGAAGGTCCTGGAGCTCTTTCCTACTGCGCCGGAGTCAGCAGGCGAAAGCTCTTCCAACGGGGATAATACAGAGGCTTCATCCCAAGCATCTTCCGGCGTTTCATCTCTGCCGGCGGCGAGCTCCGAATCTCAAGGTGCAAAAACGGCGGCATCTTCCGGCGGCTGATAAGGTATGCGGTTTTCTGCAGGCGGCTGCCGCTTTGAAGTCAGCTTTTGGTTTGCTGCAGTGGTTTCCCTGTGGCTCCTTATGGATACGGGAGGAACATTTTTGGCGGGTATCTGCGCTGCATTCTTTCATGAGGCTGGTCATATAGCCGCAATATTGCTGTGCGGCAGGCGCATCATATCCGTCAGGCTGTCTGTTTTTGGGGCCGAAATCCGCCAGGACAGCGATGGAAGCGAAGGCCTGAAAAAGGATATAGCGGTATCCCTTGCGGGTCCGCTGATGAACCTGCTTCTGTCTCTGGTTTTCTGGGGGATTTCCGGCAGTCTGCTGTTCCCTTTTGCCGTAGCTAATCTGGCCCTGGCTTTTGTGAATCTTGTGCCTGCGGAACCGCTGGACGGCGGCCAGGCTTTATATGCGTTTTTATGTTTGCACATCAATGAAAATACGGCGTTGCGGGTGTTGGAATGGGTCTCGTTCTTTGTCCTGGTGCCTCTTGGGCTCTGCGGTTTTCTTTTGGTTTTCCGCTCGGTGTATAATTTTTCTCTTCTGTTTTTCAGTATCTATGGAGTCTTGTATTTGGTTTTGAAGCGCAGGGAAGCTCTGGGGCGCTTTGAAGTCTGAAACGCCTTCCGCTCGGTTTGGGCGGAAGGCGTTTTGCATGGTGAAAGGCTCTTGTTTCTTTTTCTTCATAGGGACTTTTTCGCAGAATGCCCGCCCATTGCAAAGCGGTGCGAATTACAGTATAATAAAATATATATTTCTGTATGGGGACAACGGTTTTCCCCGGCGGGAATTCCGTTGTTTATATGGCTGCGAAGGCGGCCTGAAAGAGCGCGAAGACGGTTTTCAGAGGCATACTCATGAGAATCAAACCAAAAATAGGAGTAAAAGTATGAAGCCTGAGCTTGAAAAGATATTGATGAAAGTGCAGAAACCCGGGAGATATACGGGCGGGGAGTTGAACAGCGTCGTCAAAAACAAGGAAGAAATCGAGGTTCGGTTCGCCTTCTGTTTTCCGGATACATATGAAGTGGGAATGTCCCATCTAGGAATGAAAATCCTCTATGGGGTGCTCAACGATATGGAAGGCGTGTGGTGTGAACGGGTGTTTGCGCCCTGGATTGATATGGAGGAGCAGCTCCGTTCGGCGGGGATGGAGCTCTACGCCTTGGAAAGCGGGGACAGCCTTCGTTCGTTCGATATCATCGGCTTTACCCTCCAGTATGAGCTGAGCTATACCAACCTGCTCAATATGCTGGAGCTTTCGGGGATTCCGCTTCTCTGCAGCGAGAGGAAGGGGCTTGAACATCTTGTTGTGGCTGGGGG
>URRG01000452.1 GCA_900550095.1 uncultured Oscillospiraceae bacterium | reverse complement strand
TAATATGTAATAATTATTCATAATTAAAAATTACTATTTTTAGGGAATAAAGGTTAGCTCTATTTAATTGTAAATTTTTTGTGAATGCGATGTACAATGTCCTATATAAATTTTAGTAAGACATTTAAAGTCTTATATAGAATATTGATGTGATATAATAATCTATGCAGGCAGATGAAGTATATGCTTCTTTGGTACATTGTAAAAATCCATGGATACACTTCTTTGGCAAAGAAAAAAGAATGGATATTGCTCTCAAACTAAAAAAGATTACTAACATAATTTACCAGAAGTCAGTCTGCTATCGTGACTTAATCGCTGTTAGTTTGTGTATCATCATGATAGTAATGTTTACAATGAAACTATTCTTATTGTATTTTGTCGGCATGGAGGTTCGAGGTGCAAAAGGATAATACGGTTGAAAAACTGATTGGAAAAAGAATTCAAAAGCTGCGCAAGGAGAAGGGGTTAACACAACAACAGTTTGCTGAAATGATAGCTCTTTCAACAAACTATGTTTCAGATGTTGAAAGAGGGAAAAGCTCTATTCGCTTAAGCAAATTGGTGGCGGTTATGAATGCGTTAGAGTGTTCAGCAGATGAGATTTTTGCAGATGTAATTAAATGCGGCTATAAAATCAAGGTATCTAGATTATCTGAACAGATGGAGGCTTTATCAGAAGAAGACCGCCAGAAGGTCTATACGATCATAGATGCTTTTATATAATCAATCACAGCTTTATGCAAGAAAGGGAATGAGGAAAGACTATGTTTCACTATGCACAAGGCCGCTTCAGCCGCCGTCTCCTCTCCTTCGCTATTCCGGAGAAATATTATCTGAATACCGAAAGCATCGATGACGATACCATGGAGCTTCTGTCCCCGGATCGAAAGACCTCTCTGTATTTTTCCCTGGAGCTGGGCTGCAGGGGCACGGCGGAGGGCTTATTGTTTGACGAAGAGGAATTTTCACAGGAATATATCTTTAAAGATCCCATTGAGCCGCTGCAGATCAACGGTCTTGCGGGGCATTTCCGTCTTTACGGCACGGAGCTGCGGCAGTATTGTGAACTGCGGCTCTGCCTGGAGCACAGGGAAGAGGGGGATGCCGAGCTGTATGTTATGATTGCAACCGAGGGGGACATACGGAAGTATATGGAATCCCCCGTGTGCAGACAGTTTCTGAGCAGTATCCGAAATGGGGAGTAATACCGTTGGTGCGCGAAATTTTGAAATAAGGATGAGGCATAGAAGAAATCCGCCGCTTTTGATGGAATAAAGCGGCGGATTTTTCTGTCCGGGATAGGGAGCGAGGTGCTTATTTCCCCTGTTCCGGGTCAAGGGAGATCTCCAGATTGTGCTCCCCGGCTTTGGCGGAATAGGTCTCCCCAAAAACGCACACCTTCCAAGGATAAGCGGCTTTTTCTACAGACACGGAGAGGCGGTTTCCTTGCCGGTTTACGGATACGGCGTCGGCCTTTCCGCCGTCGGATCCGTAGAGAGTGAAGGAAAATTCTTCCGTTTCCTTGCTGCAGTCGGGATATACACAGTAGGTGACGCCGTCCCCATAGGCATAGGCTGGTTCCTGGTCGTTCTGCCCCATGGGGACGACACAGCCCGGCGCAGCCAGAAGGCCCAGGCTGGTGTAGGGGTAATTCCGGCTGTACCAGCGTCCGCCTTCAAAACGTTCGCCATCCAGCAGGTGAGTCCATTCGCCCCCTGCAGGCGTGTAGAAATCCACGTCTCCGGTATCTGTGAAAACAGGCGCTATGAGCAGGCTGTCTCCCAAAAGGAACTGGCGGTCCAGATCGTCGCAGCCCCGGTCTTCCGTATAATCCACAGCCATGGGGCGAAGAACGGGGATCCCCGTTTCGTGGGCTTTGACCGCGGCGGAAAACAGGTAGGGCATGAGCCTGCATTTCAGGTTCACGAAGAAGCGCAGTACGTCGCAGGCCTCCTCGTCGAAATTCCACGGGACCCGGTAGCTGCTGCTGCCGTGGAGGCGGCTGTGGGTGGAGAGCAGGCCAAAGGCGCACCAGCGTTTATACAGATCCGGGGTGGCAGTGTTTTCGAAACCGCTGATATCGTGGCTCCAGAAGGCGTAGCCGCTGGCGGAGAGGGAAAGGCCGCCTCGGAGGGTTTCGGCCATGGATTCATAGGTGCCGGAGCAGTCGCCGCCCCAGTGGACGGGGAACTGCTGGCAGCCGGC
>URRG01000451.1 GCA_900550095.1 uncultured Oscillospiraceae bacterium | reverse complement strand
ACGGCCTGAGTACATACAAGAGATAGAAATAAATTCCTATCCCCCCGCTTTTTCCACGTGTACAATCTTCGTAGCTATAGTGTCCGCAAAATGCCTGTCGTGCTCCACAAAAAGGATAGTGGGTCCATACGCCTGCAGAAGCTCCTCGATCTGGACGCGTGAGAGGATATCCACATAATTCAGAGGTTCATCCCAGATGTACAGATGGGCGGATTCGCTGAGGCTGGCCGCCAGCAGCACCTTCTTTTTCTGCCCTGCGCTGTAGGAGGCCATATCCTTTTCAAACTGCGCCCGGGAAAAATCCATCTTCCGCAGGATGGCCCGGAAGAGGGGTACGTCGATCTTCCGGCTTTCTTCAAAATCCCTCAGGCTCCCCCTGAGAAAGGAGGGATCCTGCGGCACATAGGAGATCTTCAAATTTCTCACTGTGCGTACTTCCCCGGTATATGAAACCTTTTCCGCAGCCGTATCCGGCAAAAGGAGCTTCAGGAGACTGCTTTTCCCGCAGCCGTTGCGGCCTGTAAGGGCGATGCGGTCCCCCGCCTCTATCATAAAGGAGACAGGTTTCGAAACCGCTCTGCCGCCCCAGCAGGCGGAAACATACCGAAGCTCGGCCAGGCGAAGGGCCGGGTGCTCCAGAGGGTGGATCTTCAGCGCTTCCTCTAGCTCCAGATTTTTCAGAAGGCCGGATTTTTCTTCAATCGCCTTTTCCTTTCTGGCCTGTGCAGTCATGGAGCGCTTCATCATTTTGGCGGCCATGTGCCCCACATATCCCTTGTCCGCCGCGCCGGTCTTGCTCTTTTCCACTTTTTCCGACCATGCGGCTGTCCGGCGGGAAGAAACCTCCAGCCTTTTGATCTCTCCCTTCAGCCGCTCGTTCTTGGCAAGCTCCAGCCTGTCTTCACGTTTCTTATCCTCCAGCCATTCGGAAAAATTCCCCTTTCTCACAACGATGTTTTCCCGGTTGATGGAAAGCACATGATCGATGCAGCCGTCCAGAAAAGCCCTGTCGTGAGAGACAAGGATAAAGCCCTTTTTCTTCTGCAGGTAAGCGGCCATCGTCTCCCGGCCCTCCAGATCCAAATGATTGGTAGGCTCGTCGATCAAAAGAAAATTCCCCTCCTTCAGGAAGAGACCTGCCAGCAGAAGCTTCGTCTGTTCCCCGTTGCTCAGTGTGGAAAAAGGGCGGTAAAGGGCTTCCGCATCCACATGGAGAAGGGAGGCTTCCCGCAGAATTTCCCAGTCCTCCGCCGTCGGCGAATGATGATGCACTACTTCCAGAGCCAGTTCTTCCGGGTGATGTACAGGGAACGGGAAATAATCAAAAGGCACGGGAGAGGATATAGCACCTCTGCAGTCCAGTTCTCCCATAAGAAGCCGGAGAAAGGTTGTCTTTCCCCTGCCATTCCGGCCAGTAAAACCTAATTTCCAGTCCGTATCCAGGCGGAAGGAAACATTCTCAAATACGTTATCATATGAGCCTTCATAGGCAAAAGTCAAATTTCGAATTTCAATCATTGCCATTCTGCAAACACCTCCGCTAAACAAAAAGGGATACAGGAAAATCCTGTATCCCTCATGATCCCATTGTATCCCCAAAGCCTGTAAAACCCGGTTCGATCCGCCTTGTCCTCCCGGCGGAACCCAGAACCTCGGAGCAGATGTTCCCGCTCAAACTCAAAACGGACCAAATCTGCCGCAAAGAGCGCCCGAGAGCACACAGGCTGAAGCCATGGAAAATGAATAAGAGAGAAGAGAATTTTCCTGCCGGAGCACACCGAAACCGGGCCGCTTCCGCCGCCCCTGCGATTCCGATCATCTCCGAATTTTACTTTCAGCAGGAAATTCTATACATCTTCTCCATCCTTTCCTCAACTCAGCCTGCCAGCAGCACATCTCTTAGGTGCTTTTCCATATGCTGCCCCTTCTGAGCGCTGCTTGTCTTTGTATATACCATATCCGCCGGAAATTGTCAAGAAAGAAACGGTTCTTCCATATCTTCCCAGACGCAGATCCGCCTCTCCGCAGGCGGATGCGCTTCCGGGGATCCTTCATGAAGGGAAATCAGCGGGCCTTGCCCCAGAAGCAGCTCTTCTCAACCGCACGGCAGAAAATCCTATTTTGCAGCTTCTTTCCCGCGCATCGCTGATTTTTCATACTGCCTTCACAGGAGCTTTCTCCCTCATGCGGAGACTCACGGCAGCTGATGCCCC
>URRG01000450.1 GCA_900550095.1 uncultured Oscillospiraceae bacterium | reverse complement strand
TGCAGGGTTCCCTTTTTAGGAGAAATGTCGTCGGAAAGAAGCAGAACGGCCTGAGGCGACGAGTCGCGCAGGGAAAAGATTTTTCGGCTGTAATGATCCTCGTGGCCGTGGGAAACGAAGACGCAGGCCGGGCTCTCTCCCAGTTCCGGCGCCGGTTCGCTGCCGTCCCAGTCGAAGACCAGCTTCCGAAGGCCGGTGTCTATGAGAAAACCGCTGTGGTGCAGGTATTGGATGAAAACGGGGACGCCCGCCCGGCGTTCGTCTCTAAATTCCTGCGGCACACGGATGCTTTGCTCTGCGGTCATGGTATGATGCCTCCTGTATGTATGGAATAGAGCGTATAAAAGTTGTTTCTGTTTCCTGATTTTGCGCGGAAACTTTGCTTGTGAGAGCAAGACCTGAAAGCGCCGTTCTATGGAGCCGTTTTGGCTGAAACGCTTCGCCAGGCCGTCCCGACGGGGAGTTCAGGCGTCCCTGGGACCGGGGCAGCTTTTCAGAAGGGGGATGACCTGGGAAAGATCGGAGAAGCAGCGGAAGAGAAGCCCCCGTATTTCCTCTGTGGGCTGCACTATATCGGGGATCATCACGGGAAAGAGCCCTGCGCTGCCGGCAGAGCGGATCCCGTTCAGGGAGTCTTCCAGGGCGATGCAGTTTTCCGGCGG
The DNA here is from genome assembly GCA_900550095.1 of uncultured Oscillospiraceae bacterium. Taxonomy (GTDB): domain Bacteria; phylum Bacillota; class Clostridia; order Oscillospirales; family Acutalibacteraceae; genus UMGS1264. Next base: position 1,557 of record URRG01000450.1, on the reverse strand, counting down.
CAGCCCAAGGCTCTGGCAGGCGGTTTGATAGATCTGCGGGTCGGGCTTGGAGCGCTGCACCATATCCCCGCAGAGGACGGCATCGAAATACCGCCCCGTCCCCGTCTGGCGAAGACAGCCGAAAACAGTTTCCCGCCCGCTGGAGGAGGCCACCGCCGTGCGGTAGCCGTTTGCTTTCAGGTATTCCAAAAGCTCATAAAGGCCGGGCTTTACGGGAACAGGGTGAGAACTTCTGTATTCCGTATGCATTCGGCGAAAGCAGGCTAAAAACCTGTCCATATCCACACGGGAGCCCAGAGCTTCCCGCATGAGTCTCTCAGATTCCACAGCATTTACGCCAAGGCTTTTGCAGCCGATATCGAAAATGTCCCCCAGGCCCCATTCTTTTCCAGCCTGCACCCAAACGTGCAGAAACATCTTCTCTGTGTCGAACATCAGGCCGTCCATATCGAATACGGCCCCCAGCAGCAGAGGGCGGCTGTTTGCGTCCATAAGGCTCCTCCTGTTCGCCTGTGACAGGCTTTATTGCTGTATTTTAGTCCGGGAGGGCGTGAGAGCGTTCATGCCCTTTCCTTTTCTTGCCGCTTCTATTGTAGCACATTCGGCGCTCTAAGAAAAGAAGCGGATAGTAACGGGAAACAACAGGATGCGCGTATAGCGGGCCCCGCAGTGCACGCCGTTTACAGCCTCAGACTCGGAAAATGGTTGCAAGCCCCCGGGGAAGCGGCTATAATAGGGGCATATCGGCCTTTCTAGGCGTGTGGAGTGCGTTCCCTAAAAGCTGAGGAACGGCTGGGAAGATGAGCAAAAAGCAGAAAAGGAGAAATGGGTATGAAGGAGCCTATGAGCCATATAGAGCGGAGAGATCTGGAGCTGCCTTATATTTCGGATGAAAGCGTAATGCGGGAGCAGGCAGAAACCCGGAGGAAGCTGCAGAGATTCAACACCATGGATTTCAGCGATTATGAGGGGCTTTCCCGCATGATCAAAGAAATTTTCGGGAAGACAGGGGAAACGGTCTGTGTAAATCCGCCCTTTTACTGCGATTACGGAACGCATATCGAGGTGGGAGAGAATTTCTGCGCCAATTATAACTGCACGATTCTGGACGTTGCCAAAGTCGTGATCGGGAAAAATGTGCTTCTGGCCCCTAATGTGGCGATTTATACGGCGGGGCATCCTATCGATCCTGTGGCCCGCAATTCCGCTTATGAATACGGCATCGGCGTCACTATAGGAGACAACTGCTGGATCGGCGGCAATACGGTGATCACCCCCGGGGTGCATATCGGAAACAATGTAGTCATCGGCGCCGGGAGCGTGGTCACAAGGGATATTCCGGACAATGTGGTAGCCGCGGGGAATCCCTGCCGGATTCTGCGCTCCGTTACGGAAGAGGATCGCCTGTATTACTACAAGGACCGCAGGTTTCCCCCGGAAACTCTGGCTGAGATAGAAGCCTGGGCGGCCAGGGAAGGATATTGAGCTTTCTTCCCGGAAAGGGCGTATAGAGCACACGGAAATACCATAATTCCGTGTGCTTAAAACCGCTGATAA
>URRG01000449.1 GCA_900550095.1 uncultured Oscillospiraceae bacterium | reverse complement strand
TTTGTTCCGGCATTTTCATGTCCTCCTTTTCCATAGATTTAGCCGCCCGTTGGCAGTACGGACGGCTATGTATGAGAGCATGAAAAAAGACCGTCTTCTGACAGCAGATAAAACGGCCCTTTTCGGGTGGAGATATGTAGTTTTTATGCCTTCTTCACCGGGGCGCACATCACCTTGAGCAGAAGTTCGTCGATACAGCCGGTGTCCCGATTTTCTTTCAGCACGGCATTGCGCAGGTTGTTAAGGCTCTGAATCCCAATACCGTTCTCTATGGTGGTAAGATATGTTTTACATTTCCGCTTTTTCATTTGATACGCCTCCTTTGTGGTTCTATTATATGGAAGAAACCAGCAACGCAAATGTGCGATTTTCAATCAGAGAGAATCTGATTGGCAAAGGTATGTATCAACATCTACCCTTAGCTTTTTCATTGCGGCAAGGATTTTTTCGTATTCTTTACGGCGCGGAATGCGTGATCCTCTTTCCCAGCTGGAATAGGTTGTTTGGCTGATTCCGATGGCCTTAGCCATTTGCACTTGGGTCAAGGAAAGCTCCTGCCGTACCCTTTTCAAAAGAGAAGAGTACGGGTAATCTACAAAGGCGGCATACACATCCAGAAGCCTGTTGCGGTCAATACCCAGTTCATTCGCAAGCGCCGCCGCTGTTTTGTACTCGATAGGGTGCCGGTCATTCTCATACAGAACCAGTGTCGCAGGCACAACCCCTACTTTTTCCGCCAGTTCTCTTGTGGTGAGGCCCTGAAATGTCCGGTGATACTTCAAATATTGGCCCGGTGTGGTACAGCTTTTGTCGCTTTTGTAGTCAAAGGTCAAGTGAATCATGATTTTGCCTTTGGAATAGAGGTAAATTCCTGTGTGATTGAGGTTACTATCGGTAACACGATATGATATTTACAATTCCAAGTCGTATGTGTTAAACTATTCATGTCATTCATTTCCGAATGGCCTCCTTTTGCTTTTTTGTGCAGTTGGCAGACCGCACTCTTATTCTAAGCAAAAGGAGTTTTTCTGTCTACTTCATCGGCATAAGCCTTTTGGGGAACCACTCGCCTAGCGAGTGGTTTTCTTCATACAAAAAGAGCGAAAACAACGAATGTTTTCGCTCCTTTACAGCACAGTATTTTCTTAGTATCTGTCCATATCGGCTCCTACCTATCATGCCTGCTTTTCAACAAATCAAATCCAACGCTGTCTTTTATTTCAGGAAGCCTGCAATGATCTTTTCCTGAGCTTCCTCTTCGGTAAGCCCCAAGGTGCGAAGCTTCAGAATCTGCTCGCCCGCTATCTTGCCGATAGCCGCCTCGTGGATAAGAGCCGCATCTACGTGGTAGGCTTCCAGCATGGGAGCCGCCCCCACCGTGCCGCCGTCCACCAGGATGGCGTCGCACTCCGAATGGCCGGTGCAACGATTTTCACCGCGGATAGACGAAATGAATTCTTGATGGGAACGCCCCTTGGCCACCGAACGGGACATAAGATCCACACCGGAATCCTCGCCCTTCAGCGTGACCTTGAAATCCGTCTTGGCGGTCTCTTCCCCATCGGTCATGATACGTTCACGAACGATCAGCTTCGCTCTGGGCCCCAGCACACCGGAGGTTCTGCGGACGGTACTGTCCACACCCCCAAGCTGGACGGTATCCATCTCCAGGTAAGCGTCTTCATCCAGCGTGATCTCCGTCACCGGATCGATCCGCTTTGCGCCGGAGCCTTTGCCCGTCCCCACGTGCTTTTCCTCATAAACGACCCTCGCGCCCTTCTCCAGGAAAAACCGGTGAATACCGTTGTGCCGGGCCTCTTCCTCGTTTTCCGTGTGGACGCCGCAGCCTGCTACGATCCTTACATCTGCATTTTTGCCTATAAAGAAATCGTTGTACACCAGATCGTTCACATCCCCGTGGGTAACACAGGCGGGAATGTAGACCGTTTCTCCCTTTGTTCCGGGCAGAACATGGATATCGATCCCAGGCTTATCGGTTTTCGATTCGATATGGATATTGGGGCTGGACTGCCGTCCGGCGCACTGTCCGTTCTCCCGGATATTAAAAGCTCCCTGAAAGGAACCTTTAAAATCAGATACAATCCCCAATAGCTTTTCTGTTATTGCATTCATAGCGAAATATCCTCCCTTCCCAGAGGGCAGATCGCCGCTTTCTCATCCGCCAGCAGCGTAGGAAGAATCTCTTCCTTGGGGCCGGAAGCCC
>URRG01000448.1 GCA_900550095.1 uncultured Oscillospiraceae bacterium | reverse complement strand
TACATCGGTAGCTTTATACTGTTTCTTCAGCATTTCATTTTTCTCCTTTCGGCATGATTTCATCTGTATCCAACAAAATGGTCACAGGTCCGTCGTTTTCGATGGAGACGAGCATATCCGCGCCGAAACGGCCCGTGGACACAGGGATTCCCATCCCGCGTATATTTTCAATAAACCGCTCATACAGCGGAACGGCCTTTTCCGGGCGGGCGGCTCCCGTAAAAGACGGCCGCTTGCCCTTGCGGCAGTCCGCACAAAGGGTAAACTGAGAGACTATGAGCATCTCTCCGCCCGCATCCAGAAGGGAACGGTTCATTTTCCCCGCTTCGTCCTCAAAAATCCGGAGATTAGCCGCCTTTTCCGCAAGGAAATCGCACTCCTTCTCCGAGTCCTCCTCTGTGACGCCAAGGAACAGGAGAAGTCCGGAGGAGATTTCTCCCACTCCTTCTCCTCCAATGGCGACAGAAGCGCGTTTCACACGCTGCAGGACTGCTTTCATTCCATCCACCCCTTTTTCAATTACCTGGTCAGATTTCTGAGCCATGCTTTGGAACGGTACCGCCAAGTAGTCAGCGGGATTTTAATGACCTCGTCGCTGAGCAGAAGCATGTATACGATAGTAAGATTCCACCTGAAAACAAAAGCCGCCAGGGCTCCCAGAAGAATGGAACAGCCCCACATGGTGCTCACATCCAATACAAGGCCGAAACGCGTATCTCCGCCGGCTCGGAAAATTCCCACCACCATAGTGGTGTTGTAAGCCTGCCCAAACACGAAATACGACATGATCAGCATCATCATGGAAAGATTCTGCTGCGCCTGAGGCGTGAGCGTCATGGTATGCAGCACAATGGGACGCACCAGCAGCACCACGGCGGAAGCCGCAAGCCCCGCATAAATGGTGAGCCGGGTAAACCTTCTTCCATACTCCTCAGCCCGCTGATTGTTGCCCGCCCCGATAGCCTTTCCGATCATGATGGCCGCCGCGTTGGCAATACCGAAGGCCACTACGGTAGAAAGCTGCCTGGCTGTCTGCGCCACGCTGTTTGCAGCCACAGCCGCGCTCCCCATATGGCCGATTACCACAGAGTTCATAGCCACCCCGGCGCCCCAGGCCAGCTCATTGAGCATGACCGGTATGGAATACCTCAGAAAATCCCGGAACAGCACGGCGTTTCTCGTAAAAATCGCCTTGACACGGATGCGGATCATGCGGTTGATCCTATGCATATAAACGAATACGATCAAAACTTCCACCAGCCGGGAAATCAGCGTCCCCAGAGCCGCGCCTTCGATCCCCATAGCAGGGGAGCCCAACAGGCCGAAAATAAAAATCGAATTCAGGACGATATTGCACACCAGCGAAATGGAATACACCACCGTGGAAATGACCACCCGCTCCACACTGCGCATGATGTTCAGATATACGTTGGTGAATCCCATGGGGATATACGCAAGAGCTACGATCCGCAGATATTTCACGCCCTCGGCGATCACCGGCTCTTCATTGGTGAACACCATCATCAGCTGCCTGGGAATCAGAAGCACCAAAACGGTAAAGAACAGGCACACGCAAAGGCTGAAGCGCATGGCGATGCCCAATACCTTTTCGATGGTGTTCGTATCCCCCTTCCCCCAATACTGAGCGGTGAGCACCGCCGCACCCGAGGTAAGGCCAAACAGCATCAGAGACATGATGAACTGGATCTGGCCGGCCAAGGAGGAACCGGAGAGAACCGTTTCCCCCACTGTGCCCAGCATGATAACGTCCGCCGATGTTACCGCCACATTGATCAGGTTCTGCAGCGCCATAGGCAGAACCAGCGCCAAAACGCCTTTGTAAAAGAGCTTCGACTCGTTGGGAGCTAAAACCTCCGAAACTTTTTTCCTATTGAACAATTTTTTACAACCCACTTCTCAATATAGATTTTGCCGGACAGCTTTGGGGGACCTCATTTTTTCCCTTCCCCCATCTTCCGGTTCCTCTCGCAGGCCCCCAAAACGGCGTTTATAGCCGCCGAACGGAAGCCTTTTTCTTCCAGCTCGCGGACTCCCACGATGGTGGAACCGCCGGGGGAGCACACCTCATCCTTCAAAAGCCCTGGATGCTTCCCGCTTTCCAGCACTAAGGCGGCTGCCCCCATCACAGCCCGGGCCGCATATTCCTGGGCCTTTTTCCGGGGGATCCCGGCCATAACGCCGCCGTCGGCCAGAGCCTCTATAAACA
>URRG01000447.1 GCA_900550095.1 uncultured Oscillospiraceae bacterium | reverse complement strand
TGACGGAGGGCGGCCTTGAGGAGCTTTTGGGGAGCCTTTCTCCGGAGACGCGGGAAGAATTGGCCGGTTATCTGGATTCCGTTATAAAGACCTTTGAGGAAGGCGAAAAGGAGCTGGAAGCGGGAAGGACGGAATTCCAGAAGCAGAAGGCTGAAAATGAACCGAAGCTGGAGGCGGCGGAAAAGGAACTGGCGGCCGCCAAGGGACGGCTCGATTCCGCAAAACAGACGCTGGACAGTACCAAGGCTCAGCTGGACAGCGCTTCTGCCCAGCTGAAGGAGGGCCGGGAACAGCTGGACGAAGGGGAAAAGACCCTTCTGGAAACGGAAAAAGTCCTGAAGGAGGGGGAAGCCCAGCTTTCTTCCGGAGAAAAGGAGCTGGAAGAGGGCAGGGCGGAATACGAGGAACAGAAAAAGACGGCGGAAAAGGAGCTGGAGGACGCCAAAAAGGAACTGGAAGACGGCGAGAGGAAGCTGGGTGAGATCGATATTCCGGAATGGCATATCCTGGGCCGGGACGCCAACACGGGCTATGTGAGCTTTGAATCGGATGCGGGCCGCATGGATTCTCTTTCCACCGTGTTCCCGGCGCTGTTCTTCCTGGTGGCGGCCTTAGTGGCTCTCACCACCATGACCCGTATGGTGGAGGAAGAACGGGTGATGATCGGCACCTATAAGGCGCTCGGCTACCGGAACGGCAAAATAGCGAAAAAATATCTCTTTTATGCGGGCCTGGCCAGCGTTACGGGAAGCGCCGCGGGCGTATGCCTGGGGTTTGCCACCCTGCCGGAGATCTGCTGGAATGCTTACCGGATGATGTATACGGCGCCGGAGCTTATAAACCAGTTCAATTTCCTGCACGCCTTCGTCGGCTGCGCTTTGGCGGTGCTGTGCACCCTGGGGGCCACCTGGGCGGCCTGCCGTTCGTCCCTGCGGGAACAGCCGGCCTCCCTTATGCAGCCCAAGGCCCCGAAAATGGGGAAGCGCATTCTGCTGGAGAGGCTCCCGTTTATCTGGAAACGGCTGAAATTTACCAGAAAGGTCACCTGCCGGAATCTGTTCCGTTATAAAAAGCGGCTCATTATGACCATCGTGGGGATATCGGGCTGTACGGCGCTAGTAGTGACGGGCTTCGGCATAAAGGATTCCATCTCCCACATCATCAGCAACCAGTACGACGACCTGTATGTGTATAATTTCACGGCTTCCCTCAAGGACGGAGAGCTTTCCCCGGAGGCGGAAGCCCTTCTCAACGATACGGATACCTATTCCGGCTGGATGAAGTCTCTTCGGAAGATGGCGGATATATCCGCCGGGGAGGAAAGCGTATCCGGCTACGTGGTGGTGCCGGAGAATGCCGGGGATCTGAAAACCTATGTGAAGCTCAGGGACCGCCGCACCCATGAGGACGTTCCCTTCGGCGAGGGCAGCGTGGTGCTTTCGGAAAAGCTGGCCAATACGCTGGGGGTGTCCCCCGGGGATACGGTGACGCTGGAAAACAGCTCCGGGGCCCGAAAGAGCTTCACCGTCACAGGGATCACGGAAAATTACGTGTACCATTACGCCTATATCGACCCCGGGCTTTATGAAGACGTCATGGGAGAGAAGCCGGTGAGCACAGAGGTGGACGCGGTCTCCCTTTTGACGGACGAAACGGAACGGGAGGCGGCGGCCCAGGAGCTTTTGGAGGATGATTCCATCACCACGGCCTCTTATACATCCGATGTGAAAAAGGGCTTCGACGACATGCTCCAAAGCCTGAACAGCATCACCCTGGTGCTGATTATCTGCGCGGGGGCCCTGGCCTTTGTGGTGCTGTATAATCTGACCAATATCAACGTGACGGAGCGCCAGAGGGAGCTGGCCACCATCAAGGTGCTGGGCTTCTTCAACCGGGAGGTGGGCGCGTATATCTACCGGGAGACCACCCTGCTTACCATTATGGGCTGTGCTCTGGGCCTGGCGCTGGGCGTAGTCATGAATTCCTTCGTCATCCAGACGGTGGAGGTGGACCTGGTCATGTTCCCGAGGACCATCGAGCCTTTGAGCTTTGTATGGAGCGCCCTTATAACGCTTCTTTTCTCTGTGATCGTGGATCTGTTCATGAACAGGAAGCTCCGCCGCATCGATATGGTGGAGAGCTTGAAGTCGGTGGAGTAACGGGGGCGGCGGAGGAATCCGTCCGGGCCGGTTTTCGGTTCCATCGGTTCTATCGGTCCCATGCGGCGG
>URRG01000446.1 GCA_900550095.1 uncultured Oscillospiraceae bacterium | reverse complement strand
AACACGGTCAATCCGGGGATAAGTCGCGTCGGCCGCCGTCACCTGAAGGGGAAACGCAGCGTCGTTTAAATACCAATGGCCTTCCAGCATAGCCATACCAGGGGCCACGGCGACAGACATGGTCGCCGGGTTGCGGGTTACCTTCAGCTTTTCGCCGCCGGATATTACGCCGGTGGAATAAAAGGTGCGCATAAATTCGGCAAATTCCGCCGCGCTGTAACTGCGCTTATCACCGGGAGTGCTATCAAAAAAACGTGAATATTCTGCCATAAAATCCTCCTCATTTAACAGTAGTTTTAAGTTTTCGTATCATTCTGCCGAGATGGTCCGGCGGTGTTCCAAAGGTCACATCAATCCCCATGCTCTGGGCTTCATAACGCTCTGTCACCTGGCTGATTCTTAAATCCTGTTCAACGCCTGCGGTACGGTCTACAACCGTCACCAGGTCGCCCAAATCCCATTGCTTACGGTAAACAAAAGAGCCCGACTGCACAATGGCGGCAGTCAGGCTCTCCGTCTTTTTGTACTCCTTCAGCTTATGCAGTCCCTCTTCCGTCAGGCTCAGCGCGGTATCGGTTTCCGTAATTTCCAGCGCGCCGCAGTCCAAAAAGGTTTCAAACCTGGCTAGGCCTATGGGCTCCGCTGGCTCGTTGGTGATTTTCAGCACCAAACGGTTCTCGTTTTCCCCCGCGCCCCCGGCATAGGCTAAGTTTCTGTAACCGCCGAGCTCATGGAGGTATTCTAAATTTTCCACACTTTCGTAATCAATGGAAAAAATGACTCGGCTGTTTTCCGATTGTCCGACGGATCGGTTTACGCCAGGCAGCACATCGAAGATCATCTGCCGTTTATCCAGATCCAGATAGATTTCCCAGCCGGTATCCAGGTATTCTGAGACGGACTGCAAAACGGAATCCAACTGTTCATACCGGCTCATCCAAACACCGGAGGCTCCGCGCTGAAGGTCGGGCGCCAAGGACATCAGCGGTATTCTTCTCTTTTCATCCAGGGGATTTATTAGGTGGCGGGAGGCATAGGTCTTTAGAATTGTTTCCGCTGTCGCAGGATCGGGGTTATCTTCTGCCGATTCCAGGGCTGGAACCGTGTCATAGCCGCCGTTGGCGGCCCCGTCCAATGGAATGGTGCAGCGCTGGGCGGCAATACTGTTCAGGGTCTGGCCCCTTACGGTTGTTTCTAGGCCCATTGAGCCGTTGGCGATATTGACGGACCGGATGATCCCGGCACGGCGCCCATCGCTGTCCAGTAGAATCAGGTTGCCCTCCTTGAGTGCAATTGGATTGGTCCCCATCATGTGAAACTCCCATTCGCCTACCCCCTGCCAGGAGCGTGTAAAAAGAAGGGATGTGTACTGATCGATTTCGCCGGTTAGCGTAATCCCCGGGACAACACGGAAGCCGGTTTGTTCGGAGAGAACATTCGTCTGTAAGGAGAGAATGCGAATACTTGGTATTCTCATGGCTACACCCCCGCATAGAGCTCACGAAAGCGAACCAGCACCTGGGTGGGTTCCGTTTCATCCTCACTGGAATAGCGGAGAAGGTTTTCACCCGGCTGTAATTGGAAAAAGCTGCTTTGTGGGTCAATATAGTGAAAGGCATCTTTTTCTATGCCGCCGGACTCTATCCTGACGCTCTTTTTCCCCTGGCGGGTATTAATCTTTAAAAGCTCTCCTTCGGCAATTGTATGAAAGATTTTGATTTGCTCGCCGGTAGTGTCGTTGATGACGGCCGGGTTGGTCGCCGGCCCGCGAATGGTAATTTCAAGCGGGGCGGGAACGGACCCGCTGTTCAAAACCGCCGCTTTGTTCTGCATGGAAGCAAAGGAAATGTCAAAGGAAAACGGGAATGTAAAGCCCTCATCCAAATAAGCCATTTGGCTGCTTTGCTCGGTGAGGCTCTCCCAATATGGGAACGGGCACCAAAAGCGCAGCTCCGCCTGATTATAATGACAGAGCCGTGCCGTAAATTCCGGGGCGTTCAGGGGCCTTGCGGAAATGCGTAGAGTGATATAATCATTGGCGTAATAGAGCATACCTTCGTCCTCATATGGCGCCAGCATCTGAATTAGCCTAAACCGGTTTTCGTACATGCCGCGCCGATCGTTTCCCCGCACATGAATAGTGCAGGCAATTTCACGGGGCTCTACATGAATACCGCCGGAAAGAACACCCGCGACGCCCGGCGCTGTTGAGGACAGTACCGTGAGCTCCGGGCCC
>URRG01000445.1 GCA_900550095.1 uncultured Oscillospiraceae bacterium | reverse complement strand
TCTTCAATATAAAGCTGATACTGCCCGTTGGCTTCGTAGACGCCTACGTGCCCCCGGGCGATGACCTTCATTCCATCCTCTGGCCGGAACCGCAGCCGTCTGGCATACTGCGCGAACATCACGGCCCGGATCACGGATTTTTCATCCTTCAAGGACATATACAGATGCCCGGAACGGTAATGATCTGTAAAATTGGAAATTTCTCCCACCACAAAAAGGCTCTGCAGAGCGGGATCTTCCTCCATTCGGGAACGGATATACGTATTCAGCTGTGAAACCGTCACCTTCAGGGTAGTCTGCATACACTTTCTCCTTCCGATGAAGATTCCGCCGCCAAAGCGGCCAGGACGGCAACCCCCGCGGCATTGTCCGCCGAAAAAGCGGGCTCCGCAAAGGATGCGCCGAAATGTTCCTTTAAGTCCCTTTGCAAAATAGAGTTGCTCATTACCCCACCCGCAAACAACATGGGACTTCCGGGCCTTTCCTGCAAAAGAGCCTCCCCCATAGCCCTGAGGGCCGCTTCCACAGAAAGAAGACAGAACAGAGCCACATCCTCTTTCGGAGTCCCTTTTCGGATAAGAGCCGCGCACTGGTTTTCCACGCCGGAAAGAGAACAGTCCGCTCCCTTCATGGAAGGCTTTATGGAAAACCGCGCATCGGAACGCAGAGCAAGTTCCTCCATATATCTTCCGGCGGGGAAGGGGAGCCCCAGCATCCCTCCGACCCGGTCCACGGCCTGTCCCCCCTTCAAATCCAGAGAACGGGCCGCTGGCTCAACATGAAGTTTCCCCTTTCGGGGCGCGACCCACAGCGCTTCCGTAGTCCCGCCGGAAACATGAAAAGCCAGGAAGGGCGTTTCCTCTTTCAGCCAGGAAAGCCTGCCGGCAGAATACAGCGCCGCTCCGATATGCCCGGCCTGATGGGAAAAAGAAAAAAGCGGGATATGGAGGGCCGAGGCCAGAATCCTCCCGGCGGAAGCCCCCACCGTAAAGCAGGGCATATAGGAGCCCTCCTGATCCCTCGGACGGACAGAAACGCCTATGGCTTCCACCGCGCCGGAAGCTTCCCCCATAAGGTCTTCCATCAATGCCGGAAGCTGCTGGGTGTGATGAAACACGGCGTCGCTCTGCCTGAGCCCCAATTCTCCCGGTTTTACAGGCAAAAGCTTCTTTTTCTGCGCGACCTCACCGTCTCCATATAGAGCCAGAGAGGTGGTATAGTTGCTGGTGTCGATCCCCAGGACTTTATTCCCCGGCATCATGGTTTTCCTCCGCGGCGGCCTCCTCCTCTTGCCCAAAGGCGCCGTCCGCTTCTTCTGCATCCCGGGAGGCATGCTCTTTTTCCGGCATACTTCTGGATACGGCTCCCAAAACGCCGTTTACAAACGGAGCGTCTTCTTTGCCTCCGTATTTTTTGGCCAGCTCTACGGCCTCGTTGATGGAAACGCTCACGGGGATCTCCTCCTCGTAAAACATCTCGCAGAGTGCCAGGCGCAGAACCGCCAAAGATACCTTTGAAAGGCGGTTCATCTTCCAGCCCCGGATATTTTGTTCAATGGCCCTGTCCAGCTCTGCCTGCGCCTTTTCCGCCCGAAGAGCCAGGCGTTCTGCAAAATCGTCCACTATATAGGCTCCCTCGCCGCAGAGCTCGGCGGTCTCAATGATCTGTTCCATGCTGTCATGGTTGAGACTCTGCTCAAACAGCAGGACAAAAGCTTGTTCCCTCGCTTCTCTTCGTTTCATTTTTCCCTCCGCAGTATAAAAAATACCCTCCACCGGCGTGGAGGGGCTGTGAGTACGTTTCTAAAACTTCCGCACCCTTTCGGGCGGCTTCTGAAACCATTCTCTTTTCAAGCTTCCACATACGCTTTCACGGCCCACAGGCATACGCCGGACCCTTTGCAGATTACCCAATCACACCCGCATGTTTTTTCTCCGTCTGCACGAAAAAGTTCCCCGTTCCAAAGCCTGCCGCCTTATATCACTGAAATCTGTTGTTTTATATTATACACTATGCTCCCCATGCCCGCAACACCAGATTTTCTAAAATCTTCCCCAAAATGGTAAAATTCCCCGGCTGTATCCATTTCAGCCGAGGAATTTCATCATCATGTATTTTCAATGATTTTGATTTTATCGTATTCTATATCCGCCTGCCCCATGACGATATCCTTGATGATAACAGAGCCGTTTTCCACGGAATCCCCGCCCTTGACGACCACGCTGCATTCCCCGTTCTGGATGAATACC
>URRG01000444.1 GCA_900550095.1 uncultured Oscillospiraceae bacterium | reverse complement strand
CTCCTTCCCCATAAAGGGATACACAAGCCCCCGGGTCTCCGCCCATTCCCCCAGAACGAAGCGCCTGTAAAAGGGGCCTGAATAGATCCGCTGGTAGCGCCTGCGCATGCTTCGGCTCAGGGAGGGATTATCCTCCATGGTAAAATGCAGATACAGCGCGTTCTTTTCCTCCGCCTTTCGGATCCACTCCTGATAAAACCAGTGCTGGGGATATTCCGGGTTGCAGTTGAACCAGAAGCGGCTCCCTTCCACGGAGCACCTGGCCAGGGCCTGCTCTACGAAGGAGCGGGGCATCAGCGCCGTTTCGTCTAGGAACACGCCGGAAAGGGTGATCCCCTGGATCAGCGCCGCGCTCCCCTCGTCCCGGCCGCCGAAGAGGTAAAAGCGGTTCTGCCGCCCTTCATAGGAGATAAGAAGCAGGTTCTCCGTCTCCTTGTACGCGCAGGCAAAGCCCTCCTCCTGAAGGACGGGCAGAAGCGTTCCCATCAGGTTCCGCTTCAGGGAGCGGATCGTCTTCCCGCAGAAGGCGAAAACGGCCCCCTCAAACTGCCAGAAGGCCCACAGGACGAATCCAAGCCCCATGCAGAGGGTTTTTCCGCTGCGGACCGCGCCGTCGCATATAAGGGCCGTCTTCCCGGAAAAGGGGCTTTCCGGCTCCCACCAGCTCATGGCTGAAAGCTGTTTTTCCGAGAACTTTTCAATTTTCACGGCGCTTCCCCTCCTTTTCCCAGGAGCGGACGCTTTCCGTTTCTGCAATTTCGGATTTTTCCGCCAGAAGGCGGGCGCTCTCCCGAAGGGCTTCGTAGAGGGGCCGGCTTTTTTCGTCTTTCCGGCTGTTTTCCGCCTCCAGCAGGCACTGCAGGGCCTTCAGCCGGTCGTAGAATTTCATTTCCAGCTGTCCGTCCTTTCCCCGCTTCAGCTCCGAGACGGTGAATAAATCCAGATCCTGGGCGTCCTGCCCGGTTATCTCCCCGGGTTCGGAATACAGGAGGCGGACCGCGCCGCGTATATCTCCAAACGCCAGCCGCCGGAAGCCCTCTTCAGCCGTTTCCGCTTCCTTCTCCCTGTTTCGCACGCCCTCCGCGCCGCTTCTCTCCGGGCGCTTTCCCTTTTCCGGCATATCCCGCCGGAGGGTTTCCTGCCTTCCGGCCTCAGGCGGCGCTTTGGCGGCCCCGCCCGTGCTTTTCATGCGTTCTCCAGCTTTTTCTCCTCCCCAGCTTTTTTTCTTCTCCCCGGCGGAAATCATTTTTTCCCGCAAAACCGGATACCTCCTTTCACCTATCCCGCAAACAGAGGGGAAACTTACCCTCTTTGAGGAAAGTTTTTACGAAATTCTAGTGAAATCATTTCTCAAACCTGTAAAATAGGTCTAAAAGACCTAAAAAAGGCATTCCGCCGGCTGCGAAATGCCTTAAAAAAACACGAAGGCTGTCGGCTTTCATACGCCGCTCTTCTTCACGCGGTTTTATGCCGCAAATGCCGCAAAAAAGCCCGCGGCAAACGCGCCGCGGGCTTTCGTACAGACACAGCTTTTGATCAGAACTCTTTCCTGTTTCTCCCTGTCTCTTCTGCAGGGCGGTTTTTTCTATCCTCCCTGGATTTTCCGTTTTCCCCTCTTTTTTCTCCCTTGCCCATAATCGAAAGGAGCAGCCACAGGATCCCGCCCCCCAGGAACAGATCCCCCAGGCTGGCGTATCCCCTCAGCAGGGGAACTGGGATAAAGAGCACATCCCCCAAAAATGGAAGGCGCGTACCGCTTCCCAAAGGCGTATACCGGAGCTTCTGCATCTCCGTCATCACAGCGGCCATTTCTGCAGGGACCGGCATCCGCCAGCCGTTGAGGGCGATCACAAGGCCGTTGAGGAAAAGACCGAGACCCATGACCCACAGGCTGGGGAGCCTGCGGTTAGCGGCAAAGAAAGCCAGAAGAAGCAGATACGACAGGGCCAGCGGGAGCCAGAGCCACCTGTCCGGTTCGCCGGGAATCCAGCGGGAAAGCGGCAGCACGGAGCTCTGCAGAAGAAAGGCCCCGCAGGGCAGCCATAAAAAACGGAGGGGAAAGGAGAGAAAATTCCGAAGCCTTCCTCCCCGCAGCCATCCCAGGACGCATCCCAGAAGCACACAAGCCAACAGCAGCATTTTATTCCGTCCTTTCCAGGCGGATCTCCCCCCGCTCAAGAAGGCGGATCATCCCCGCCGCCGCTTTGGGGTGGAACTGCCTGCCCGATTCCTCCCGCAGGATCTCTTCCGCCTTTTCCAGGGACATGCCCTTTCGATAGGG
>URRG01000443.1 GCA_900550095.1 uncultured Oscillospiraceae bacterium | reverse complement strand
AGCGCTATGAGGAACTGGTAGAAAGAGCGAAATAAGCCCGCTTTCTTCCGGTTTCCGTGTGAGGCTGCAGCAGCGGCCTTACCGCTTCCATCGCATCGTTTTATCCACGCTTCACTATACTGGTAATCCATTATGGATGGAAAGCCCCTTCCGGTTCTGCTCCCAGGAGCCTCCGGAGGGGGCTTTTTGCATATATATTTGCATATGCTTCTGCAGCTTTCCTGTATTGGCGGGCAGGGGGATTCACGGCTGCGAAATCGTTTTGTATTGTGCTCATCGGTGAAGGAGGGGGAATAAGAACGAATATATACACTATATAAGGGAAAATAAAAGCAAAACAAGGGGCAACAGGAAAGATTTTCGAAAAAAGTTCAGAAAATCGTAAAAAAGGGCTTGCAATTTCAAAAGAGATGTGATATTATATCAAAGTCGCCGGAAGACAGCAGAAACTGAACATCCGGCAGAATTGAATAGTTGGTGTTGATGACGGTGAGGGTCCACCTGTTCCCATCTCGAACACAGAAGTTAAGCTCACTGGTGCCGACGATACTTGGCTGGCAACGGCCTGGAACAATAGGAAGATGCCAACATTTAAAGCAGCCACCCAATAGGGTGGTTGTTTTTTTGTTTGAAACGACTGCCGCTTTGACAATCATATCATGTATAGCATGAAATTGTACGGCGGGGTAACCGGAGATAAGCGCAAAAGGGATGGGATGTGAATCCTACATAGACTCTCTTGGGTGAGGGAGCGGGGAGAACGACCCTGCAGATTTGATAAGCATGGGGGGAATGAAATGCTCGGCAAAGAGGGGTTTAATCTTTGGACAGAGAGCTACGACAAAGACGTAGCGCTTTCTGAGAGGACGGGAACATATCCGTTTGCAGGCTACAGCCATGTATTAGGCAGAGTATATAGCCTGCTTCATGCATGTGTAAAGCCAGGGGGAAATATTCTGGATATAGGGTTTGGCACAGGAGCTCTTACAAAACAGCTCTATGATGAAGGGTTCACCATCTTTGGAATAGATTTTTCAGATAAGATGGTAGAGAAAGCCAAGGCAAAAATGCCGGGAGCAGTGCTGTTGCAGCATGATTTTGCAGAGGGACTGCCGGAGGTTCTTTCCAGTGTTAGTTTTGACTGCATTCTTTCCACCTATGCCATCCATCATCTTTCGGATACACTGAAGGTAACCTTTATAGCGAAACTTTTGGAAAGGCTTTCGGAGACAGGGCAGCTTCTGGTCGGGGATGTGGCCTTCAGCACTGTAAAAGAACTGGAAAGATGCAGAGCTTCTGATCGGGGAGCTTGGGATGAAGAAGAGTTTTATCCTGTTTTGGAACGGCTGAGGCCGTATTTCTCCGCTATAAAGTTTGAGAAGCTTTCCTTCTGCTCGGGTGTGTTTGTTTTTTCAAAAGAAAGCAAAAAACAGGATCATAGAGCGGTATAGTGAATCCGCAGAGGTATGTGCAAAAAAGGAGCCTGCGAAGGCTCCTTTTATTTTTTATCCATATTGGTTTCCGGCCCGCTGGGAATTCCGAAATTCTCTGTCCGCTGCCTGCACGCTTGCCTGAATATCAGATATCGTTTACATTTACGCTGAATCCGGCTGTATGAAGGGATACGGATAAGATGATTGTAAATCTGTTTGATGAATTGAGTTGACATTTGGCTGCGCAGCAGGTATACTGTATACAAATCGTAAACCTTATAATATAAATAAGGTTTACAAACATGCCCGCGTTTAAAAATCTTTTCCAGCTCTATGCGCGTTCAGAGTCCACACAGAAGTGTAAGCTCCTGGGCTTTTGGGTTTTTATGCGCAAATGACCAGAATACGGCACAGAAAGCCCCAGAGAAGGCGCGGGGAAAAGGCGCAAGGGAAAGCTTGGCTGGCGGCTGAAAAAAATTATAGAAAAGGAAGGCGTTTATATGCGTGAAACAACACAGACAGAAGCTCAGGAGAAGAAATATAGAACGACCGCACCGTCCCGAAAGCGCTCTGACAGCAATATCAAAAGGAAAAACGTACTGGACATGACGCTCTGCGCGGTCTGTGCCGCACTGACCTGTGTGCTGGCGCCGCTCTCCCTCCCCTCCTATAATCCGGAGGTCCCCATCAGCCTGGCTACCTTTGCGTCGATGATAGCGGGAGGGCTCCTGCGGCCAAAATACGCGGCCCTGAGCCAGGTGATCTATATTTTGCTGGGGTTCGCGGGACTTCCTGTTTTCGCAGGCTTCACGGCGGGCGCGGGCATATTGGCCCGTCCTTCCGCGGGATATA
>URRG01000442.1 GCA_900550095.1 uncultured Oscillospiraceae bacterium | reverse complement strand
GGGGAAGGAGGCTTTCTGCCGGCCTCCCGCCCGCTGCAGCCGGTTCCGTGTCTCCTGCGATTACGGAACGGTCAACCCCGCCTCCTTCGGCCTTTGGGGGGAGTGGGAAGGGGTCTGGTACCGGGTGGCGGAATACTATTACGACTCCAGAAGGGAGGGCGGCTCCCGGACGGACGAGGAACACTACAGGGGCCTGGAAGAGCTTTTGGAGCGGGAAAACGTCCGCCGGGTGGAATGCATGACGGTGGATCCCTCGGCGGCCAGCTTCATAGAGACGATTCTGCGGCACGGGAGGTTCCGTGTGATCCCGGCTAAAAACCAGGTGCTGGACGGAATCCGGCAGGTGAGCGTGGCGCTGAAGGAAAAGCGGATCCGCATCTGCAGCGTCTGCGCGGACGCCGTCCGGGAGTTCGGCCTCTACCGCTGGGCGGAGGGAAAGCCGGGGGACGCGCCGGTGAAGGAAAACGACCACGCCATGGACGACATCCGCTATTTCGTGAGCACCCTTCTTCCTCTTGAGGAGGACAGGGGCGCTCCGGTTCTGACGGTTGAAAGGGGAGGATGATTTTGCAGAGAGAAAAGAGCGGGGGCCTTTGGGCACACGGCCTGTGGAGGCGAAAGGGTCCCGCTTCCCGAAGGCCCGGGGCTGGAAAGCGGGCGGCGGAGCCCTCGGAGCTCCCCGTGCGGGCGGTGCAGACAGGCGGCAGGGAGCTTTTTCAATTTGGCGGCAGGGAGCCCGGCTTGTTTGCGCCGTCCCCGGATCCGGGGGAATGGAGGCTTTACAGGGCCCTGCGGGAGCATGTCCCGATCATAGACGCGGCCATCGGAAAGATCGTCCGCCTGGCGGGGGGCTTTCGAGTGGAATGCGGCTCCCCGGCGGATCAGAAGAGGCTTGCGGAATTCCTGCGCGCCGTTCCGGTGAACGGGGCCCAGCAGGGGATCCAGAGCTTTCTGGATTCCTATTTGGAGCAGCTCCTTCTCTACGGCACGGCGGTGGGCGAGATCGTCCTGGATTCCGCAGGCTCCATAGGGGCATTGTATAACGCGTCTCTGGAGGATGTGGAGCTCAGGCAGGATTCGCCTTTGGAGCTGACGGTCTACGCCCGGGAAAACGGGACGGCGAAGCCTCTGCAGTGGCCGGAACTGGTGCTTTCCACGGCCATGCATCCGGAGCCGGGGACTCCCTGGGGCGTTTCCCTTCTGAGAAGCCTGCCCTTTGTGACGGAGATCCTGCTCAAAATCTACCGCAGCATGGGGCTCAACTGGGAGCGTGTGGGGGACGTGCGTTTTGCCGTCACCTATAAGCCGGGGGACGATGGGGACAGGGCCTTTGCCCGGGAAAGGGCCTCCCAGATAGCGGGAGAATGGCGCAAAGCCATGCAGAACGGCTCCCCTTCGGATTTTGTGGCGGTGGGGGACGTTTCCATCCAAACCATCGGGGCGGACGGGAACATTCTGGAAAGCGAGGTGCCGGTGCGCCAGATGCTGGAGCAGATCGTGGCCAAGCTGGGGATCCCGCCCTTTCTGCTGGGGCTTTCCTGGTCTTCCACGGAAAGGATGTCCAGCCAGCAGGCGGATATCCTCACAAGCGAGCTGGAGTTTTACAGAAGGCTGCTGGAGCCCGCCGTCCGGAAAATATGCGGCCTGTGGCTGCGGCTGGAGGGGGCTTCCCGGGAATTCGACATTCTTTGGGACGAGATCACCCTGCAGGATGAGACGGAAAACGCCAACGCCCGCTGGCTCAACGCCAGGGCCATGCAGCTGGAACAATCCGTTCAGAAAGGAGAGGAAAGAGCATGATAAAACAGCATATGGGACCGCCCGGCGAGCCAGATATGGCCGCAGAGGAAAAGCGGCGGCAAAAGGAAGAAAAAGAAGAAAAGAAAGCCGGCGCGCCCGCGCCGCAGGGCCGCCGTGAGGAAGGCCGGAAGGTCCCCGAAAGAGAGGCGGAAAACGGCGCGCCTTTACCGGAAGAGATGGAGCTGATCGGGAAATACACCCGCCGGGAATTCCGTCCGGAGGAGCTCTACGCCTTCACGGTGGCGCTCTGCGACAACGAGACGGACAGGGATCTGGAACGCTTCAGCATTCCCGCCCTTGAAAGACTGGCGGCCCTTTTTGAAGGGAAAACGGGGATTTTCAACCATACGCCCGACGCCAGGCATCAGAAGGCCAGGCTGTTCCGCTGCTGGACGGAGACGCTGCCCGGCAGGAAGACGCAGGCGGGGGAGCCTTACACACGCCTTTTGGCCCGGGCGTACCTCCCCAGGGGCGGGGATAACGACA
>URRG01000441.1 GCA_900550095.1 uncultured Oscillospiraceae bacterium | reverse complement strand
GCGGCCTGCTCCTGACGCTTCCTGCGGCAACCCGCAGCGGCGTTTCCACCTCCTTTTTGGACGCGATTTTTACCGCAACCTCCGCCACCTGTGTGACGGGGCTTATCCGGTTCGACACGTATACATACTGGTCGCTGTTCGGGCAGCTGGTCATCCTCGCCCTGATCCAGACGGGCGGTATCGGCTTTGTAACAGTAGCCATTTCTCTTGTATCGCTCACTAAACGGAAAATCGGCCTTTCCCAGCGCTTTATCATGCAGGAATCCGTAGCGTCCCCGCAAATCGGCGGCATCGTCCGCATGACGAAGTTCATCCTTCTGGGAACTCTTCTGGTAGAACAGATTGGTGCTCTGCTGCTCTGCTTCCGCTTTTGTCCTCTGCTGGGCTTCTGGAAAGGAATATACTTCTCTATTTTCCATTCCGTTTCTGCCTTCTGCAACGCAGGCTTCGATTTGATGGGAATCCTGGAGCCCTATTCCTCCCTGACCAGTATGCAGGACGATCCCTATGTCAACTGTATTATCATGGCTCTGATTATCATCGGGGGCTTGGGCTTCTTCGTCTGGTCGGATCTGCTCCATAACAAATTCCGTTTCAGGCACCTCAAGCTGCATACGAAAATCGTTGTCTCCGCAACATGCATCCTGATTGCCGTCGGAACTCTTCTTCTCTTCCTTTTTGAACAGGGCGGCGAGATCTTCGAAGGCAAAACCACCGGGGAACAGCTTCTCTGTTCAGCCTTCCAATCCGTGAGCCCCAGGACCGCCGGCTTCAACACGGTAGATCTCCCCTCCCTGCGGGAAGCGAGCCTGTTCCTCATCATATGCCTGATGCTGGTGGGAGGCTCCACCGGTTCTACTGCAGGCGGCATAAAAACTACCACTCTTGCCGTTCTCCTTCTCAGCATCGGGGCCACCTTCCGCAGAAAAAAATCTATCGAGTGCTTCGGACGCCGCGTGGACGACGATACTCTCCGCACAGCCTCCTGCGTACTGATGCTCTATCTGGGGCTTACGATTCTTTCAGCCCTGCTCATCAGCTGTGTGGAATCGCTCCCTCTGCTTACAGCTCTCTTTGAAGCCGCTTCAGCCATTGCCACCGTGGGCCTCTCCCTGGGCGTTACCCCCGAAATAGGAGCTCTTTCCGAGATTGTTCTGACGCTTTTGATGATCTTCGGCCGCGTGGGATCTATAACCATTCTGCTGGCTTTTACTTCCAATAAGCTCGGCGCTCCTCTTTCCAAGCTGCCGCTTGAAAAGGTGCAGATCGGCTGACCGAACCGGATACTGTAAAATACCGTTCGCCTGCAGGAACAAGATTGGGAACAGAACGTTTCTCATATACAGCGGGCGAAGAAAAGGAACCTCGCGGGCATGCTCCTCCTGTCAGACGCTGAGGAGCTTTCAGGTCGTTCTGCCGGAAATTTTATACGGCTGCGGGCTGTCTGTCATTTTCCGATTTATGGATCTCAGCTGAAACCCCATCAGGATGACCTTCCTGAAAAAACTCAGGCTTTCTAAACAAGCTAATTAGGCTTTCTATTTGGCCCGGATAAACTCCGGGCCTTTTTTATATATGTACAGCTCACCTCCCTTTTATAAAAAAGTGCCTCTGAGAGGAGCCTTCCCTCCATCCGTTCGGCAAAAGGCGGTTCTATTCTCTTTTAAAAAGCAAGCATTGACTTCTAAAAGGAAATACGGTATACTAACCACATCTACCTAGTATTGCTATATAGATATACATAGTAGAATGGGGATCGGACACAATGGAAAGCAGATATGTGCAGCAATTCAAAAAGGGCTCTTTGGAAATGATTCTGCTTTGCCTGATCGCCAAAAAAGAGACGTACGGCTATGAAATCATTACGGAACTGAACGCCGGAAGCGCAGGCGTTCTTGGATACGCCAAAGAGGGAACGGTATATCCTATTCTGTACCGACTGCAGGAATCCGGACTTATAAAATGTCGTATCGCCCCTGCAGCGGCAAATGGAGGTTCCAAAAAGTACTATTCTCTGACTGAAAGAGGACGTGAATGTCTTTTGGAGCTCACCGCGTTCTGGAAGGACTACACCCGCTGCGTAGACGCCTTTATTCGGGAATGTATCGTAAAGGAGGCCGGCATATGAAACGGCAATACCTGAAACAATTTAAGAAAGAACTCTCTGTTCCGCGGAAGCGGAAGAAGGAGATCCTGCGGGATCTGCATGAGGCGTTTTTGTCGGCGGCAGAACATGGAGAAACAGAGCAGGCAGTAATCGAACGGCTTGGACCTCCAAAAGAGCTGGCCGAAGATATAGC
>URRG01000440.1 GCA_900550095.1 uncultured Oscillospiraceae bacterium | reverse complement strand
GCTTTCCCGCCACATATTGTAATATTTGGAGCCGGAGTCGTCCACCCAATAGGTATCTTTCGTTACAGTGCGGAAATCCAGCTTCGTATCCGGCTTTTCCAGGCCAAAGGCAAATCCCAGCCTGAAGACGCCCTCAGGCGTAGCGGCAGTCGTCTCGGAAGGAGAAAGCGTGATCCCGCTTTTTCCCACCATTCCGGAAACGGACATCACGGAGTCCCAGGCTCCGTCCTTCCAAAGCCTGAGAGAAACCATCGCAGAAGAACCCTCTGTTTCCACCACCACAGCCTGCTGGTTTTCCGGCGTCCCTGCATAGGAAGCCTGGGCCCCGGTGCTGTAATAGATCCCGGAGGCGCCCAAAACGCCGCTTTCGCTCTCCGAGCCGGCAGAGCGCGCTTCCACCAAAATGCTCCCATCTTCCGAAAATTCGATCTGAAGGGTCCCGGCGTTGCCCCAGCCGTCGTCTTCAAAGCTGTATATCCCTTTTCCATTATAGAAAGCGCAATTTCCCTCTACCTGCGCCGCATTGCCGCTGGGCGCCGCAGAAACGCTTTTGAGAGAAAAATGCACATTCCCGTTCTGCACCGATTTGATCGTGAGAATGCTTCCGCCGCGGTAGGAAACATCCTGCGCGCCGATCCTGGAGACAGGCACCCACTCTCCTACATACCGGCTGTAGTCGAAGGAATCCTCTCTCAAAGCGGAAGAATTTCCGCTTTCATAAGAAGAACCCTCCTCCTTTTCAGGAACTCCAGCGCTTTCTTCCCTCTTCGAGGAGACTTCCTCCTGCCGGGAGCTTTCTCCCGAATCGGAAAATTCCTGCCCCACAGGCGGAACCCACACAAGGCCGCACCCGGAGGTTCCTGCCAGCATCCCGGCCAGCAACACCGCGCATATACACATGGAAATAGTTTTCCTCATAGTTTCATCCCCTTCTCGCGCATATGCGCGCATCAAAACGGGCCTTCTACATACCTGAACGCTCTTACATAAGCCCGGAAACATGCTATTATATAATTATGAATTATTGTATTCTCTTTTCCGGCAAATGTCAAACCCAGTTCGAAGAAGGGGCTTCCGTCAAAAGAATACGCCTCAGGCAAAAACCTGAGGCGTATTCTTTCAAAGGGAGGGATTGCCTGCGCAGAGATGCTCTGAAAGAAGTTCACCCTTTCTTCCAGAAGCCCTGCAAAGAGAGGAACAGGAAAGACGCCGGTGAAACAGAAAACCCAGCCCCCGCCGGAACCTCCCGGCGCTCTTTCCGATATAAAGCCGCCCGGCATCACAGGAGTTTTGCCGGGCGGCTCCTATCCGTCATACTGCCGAATCACAGAACAGCTGCAGCCGGCATGCTCTTATTTCGCCTCCAGGAAACGGTCATAAGCCGCCTGCATGGCTTTGGTCATATCCTCCAGGCCAATGCCCTTCAGAGTGTTCATATATTCGTCCCACTGTTCGTCGATCTTGCCGTTGGCCACCCACTCGGCGGCATACCGGTTCGCATTGGTGACAATGTCGGACTGCACCTGATTGATAAGATCGGATTCTTCCTGCGTGTAGGTAAGAGTGGGAAGAACCTCCATATCGGTGTTTTCATTGGCCTTCATATTTCGGATCTTTTCGGCCTTTGCATCGGTATAATGCAGATGCTGGTAGGTCTCATAGATTTCAGTAGGCACATAGAAGGGGAACCCGCCGCAGGGGCAGCACTTGTTGCGGAAGGTCTGAGTGTTGACGCCCTCCGGAGGCTCGCCGACCTCATAGGCCACTCCATTGTTGCATACGGTGCAGGGAACCTGGCGGATCTGCTCTTCTTCATTCTGCTTTTCACCGAAGCGCCCTTCCAAGAATTCCAGATTCCTCTTGGGATCCTCATAGAAATAGTCGGCTACGCGGACAGCCACTTCCGGATACTGGCAGACGTTTGTTACAGCCCACATACCGCAGCCTGCGTCATAGGGAGTGCAGTAAGGGGTAGGTTCAAGACCGTTAAGTCCCGTCAGGGGATCCAGATATTCATGGTTTTCCATGGCCTCGTTGGTGGCGAAGTCGTCGGAAACCTCCCAAACAGAAGCGACGCCCACTAGCGGAGGATCGGCGCTCAGCTTGGCCTTATACTGGTCGCCCGTCTGGCTGAAGCCTGTGGTATCCATCAAGCCTTCGCTGTAAAGCTCATGGAGCCACTTGATAAAGTTCCTGTATTCCTCCGTCTCGCCCACAAAGTAGACTTCGCCGTCCTTCACGTTCATCAAGCTGTCGGGAGAGGGGCACTGGAAGGAATCCGCCAGCCAGTTCAGCCCGAAATCCCATGCGCC
>URRG01000439.1 GCA_900550095.1 uncultured Oscillospiraceae bacterium | reverse complement strand
GGTCGATCCGGCTGCGGCTCAGGCTGCTCTGCGGGAAGCTTATCGGATCGGGGGCCATATGCCGCCGCTGCCGCCGCTGGTCTACGAAGCGCTGTTCTGAAGCGGTTCATCCGGCCTCATGTCTGAAAATTTGTTTTGAAAGTCTCTAAAGCCTGCCGGAGCGCGGGAACATGGGAACACAGAAAAGGAACTGCCTCTTCTGAACAGAAGGCTCTCTTAAATTGCCGGAGCGATGTCCGGCGGCGAGAACTCTGTTCAGCCGGCAGTTCCTTTTTATCTGTGGTTTTCACAGGGCGCTGTATGATGGGATTTTTCCTCCTGCACGGCGGGGCGGATGCGCGCCGCCGTGCAGGAGGGGCTGCAGATCAGGGATTGAGGCCCTCAAACTGCATATTGTAGTAACTGGCGTAAAGCCCGTTCTTTTCCATCAGCTCATGATGGCTGCCGCGCTCTACGATTCCCTCGTCACCGAGAACGATGATTTCATCCGCGTTGCGGATCGTGGAAAGCCTGTGGGCGATCACGATGGTGGTCCGGTCCTTGGCCAGCTCCTCCAGGCTCTCCTGAATGTGGCGTTCGCTTTCGTTATCCAGAGCGGAGGTCGCTTCGTCCAAGATCAGGATCCGGGGATCCTTCAGGAAAACGCGGGCGATAGAGATCCGCTGTTTCTGCCCGCCGGAGAGACGGGCTCCCCGTTCTCCCACAAAGGTATCGTAACCGTCAGGCAGAGAGACGATAAAGTCATGGATGTTGGCCCGCTTGGCGGCTTCTATGATCTCTTCATCGGTGGCGCCGGGCTTTCCGTAGGCGATATTGTCCCGGATGCTTCCGCCGAACATGTATACGTCCTGCTGCACGATGCCGATATTGCTGCGCAGGCTCTTGAGCGTTATGCCGCGGATATCCTGCCCGTCGATTGTAATGCGCCCGTCCGTTACATCGTAAAAACGGGGCAGAAGGCTGCAGAGAGTGGTCTTCCCGCCGCCTGAGGGCCCCACCAGAGCCACGGTTTTTCCCGCCTGGATTTCGATGTCGATATGTTCGAGAACGCTTTCGCTGCTGTCGTAGCTGAAGCTGACGTCTCGGAAGGATATCTTTCCTTCCACTTTCTGGAGCGGTTTGGCGCCGGGAGTATCCGTGATGTCGGGATGCGTGTCGAGAACTTCTACAAACCGTTTGAAGCCGGAATACCCCTTCTGGAACATTTCGGTGAATTCCACAAGCACTTCGATGGGATTCACAAAAATGCCAATGTAAAGGGCATATACGGCCAGATCGGCCGGATCCAGGCTTCCTTTGGCTACAAAATAGCCGCCGGAAACCAAAACGGTCAGATACAGCATGCCCTGAAAGAAGTTGTTGCCCGCGTGAAAGATCCCCATCCGTTTGTAGTTGCGTTCCTTGGAACGAAGGAATTCTATATTGCTGCGGCTGAATTTCTTTCTTTCCAGTTCCTCATTGGCAAAGGATTTTACCACCCGGATTCCGGCTAGGCTGTCCTGCAGGCTTGCGTTGACAGTGGCGATTTTTCTCCGGTTATCCATAAACACAGCCTGCATTTTTCCGTTCTGCCACACGCTGAAGACCAACATGACCACAGTAACGGCCGCGAGGATCAGCGTCATGGGGACGTTGATGCACATCAGGAGCACAAAGGAGCCGACGATCTTCAAAATAGAGATAAATACATTTTCCGGACCATGATGGGCAAGTTCGCTGATATCGAACAGGTCGGAAACCAGCTTGCTCATCATTTCGCCGGTGTTGTTCCTGTCGTAATAGGAAAAGGACAGCCTCTGATACTGGTCAAACAGATCCTGCCGCATGTCGCTTTCCATCTTGGCGCCCATAACGTGGCCCTGATATGTGATATAGAACCGGCCTGCGTAACGGATCAGGTACATGGTCAAAAGGCCGATCCCGATAAGGGGGAGGGCCTTCAGGATCGTTTCGGTTCCGCGCATAAAGAGATCCTTGGTCATCCAGCTTAAAATCTGAGGGAAAGCCAGATCGATGAAGCTGACGACCATCGCACAGAACATGTCGAGAAAAAACACGCCTTTATACGGCTTATAGTATTGAACGAATTTTTTGAATGTGCGCATGTCTGAATCTTTTCTCTTCTTTCCTTAAGGCTCTTAAAGCGTTTCCGGTTCCGGATATTCCTCGCCGAAGGTCTCAGCCGTCACCCGAATCATTTTCTGCTCCTCCAGAGGTCTGTCGTTATAATTGCGCTTTGCGGAAACGATGGCGTCGCAGACCTCGATGCCGGTTATCACCTTGCCGAAGGAAGCGTACTGGCCGTCCAGATGAGGAGCGTCCTCTAC
>URRG01000438.1 GCA_900550095.1 uncultured Oscillospiraceae bacterium | reverse complement strand
CCGGATCCGGACGCTCTCCTGCAGCTCCCTGCAGAGGCGTAACCTGAAAGAGAGGTGTTCGTAAAAATGGGCAAGTATATCGTTCGCCGTTTGCTGCTCATGATCCCCATCCTTCTGGGGGTCTCCTTCATCGTGTTCCTTCTGGTGGCAAGCCTGCCGGGCGACGCCGTGAGCGCGCATATGGCGGGAAAGATCTCCCCGGAAAAGCTGGAACAGAACCGCGCCCTTCTGGGGCTGGACCAGCCGGTCCTGACGCGGTACTTCAACTGGCTGGGGAACGCTGTCCAGGGGAATTTCGGGACTTCCATCACCTATAAAATCCCTGTGACGGAAGTTATAGGGGATTTCGTGTGGAATTCCTTTTTGCTTTCTGCGACTGCGTTCATATTGGAGCTTTTGATTGCCATTCCCGTTGGCGTTGTTTCCGCGGTAAAGCAATATTCGATTTTTGATAACATAAGCACAGTGTTCTGTTTTGCTGTGATCTCGCTCCCCTCCTTTTTCCTGGCCATGATCCTGCGCTTTGTCTTTTCCGTCAAGCTGGGCAT
Organism: uncultured Oscillospiraceae bacterium; assembly: GCA_900550095.1. Classification (GTDB taxonomy): domain Bacteria; phylum Bacillota; class Clostridia; order Oscillospirales; family Acutalibacteraceae; genus UMGS1264. Next base: position 1,781 of record URRG01000438.1, on the reverse strand, counting down.
CTTCCCGCTGGACGGCATGGAAACCGCCGGCGTAGCCTATACGGGCATGCAGCATGTGGGGGATGTGTTCATGCATATGGTCCTTCCCGTGGTATGTCTTACCCTGTTGAGCGTAGGCAGCGCTACCCGGTATGTGAGGACCTCCATGCTGGAAGTGATCCGGCAGGATTATGTCCGCACGGCCCGGGCCAAAGGCCTGCCCGAGCGGGTGGTCATCTATAAGCATGCCCTGAAAAACGGCATGATTCCCATTGTGACGTTTATCGGCGGCGCGCTTCCTTCTCTTTTTGCAGGCGCTATGATTACAGAGACGATTTTCGCCTGGCCCGGCATCGGCAAGGTGTTCCTGGGTTCCATAGGGCAGCGGGACTATCTCTTTATGATGGGCTTTACCATGTTCCTGGCCGTTTTGGTTATGGTGGGCAATCTGCTCTCCGATATCCTTTACGGCATGGTGGATCCCAGGATCCGGCTGAAGTAAAGGAGGGGCGGTATGGAAAAGAACGTTGAAAAGAAGACGGCCGGCGCTTCCCAGGCGGTTCCTGCCGGAAGCGGGGGCGCTGCGGCCGTTCAGACAGGCAAAGGGAAGCCCGGCGGAAAGGGCGGCAAAAAAGGACAGGCTATGTCCACCCCCTGGCGTATGGCCATGAAGCGGCTCAAGAGAAACAAGCTGGCTATTGCCGGCCTTGTATTCCTTGTTTTTATGATCCTCCTATGTTTTATCGGCCCCCTGTTTTCCCCGTATTCCATGAATGACGTGGATATGGCTTCGGCCAAGCAGCCCCCCAGCGCGGAGCACTGGCTCGGCACGGACGACAACGGCCGCGATGTGTTTACCCGCCTGCTTTACGGCGGTCAGATCTCCATGACGGTGGGTCTTGCCGCCACGGCTCTCGAGATCCTCATCGGCGCTGTTCTGGGATGTGTGGCGGCCTATTACGGCGGCGCTGTGGATTTCGTCATCATGCGCATAGTGGACGTGATCCTCTCCCTGCCTACGATGCCGATCCTGATAATGCTCAGCGCCATGATGTCCGACTGGAAGGTGGATCCCAGCGTGCGCGTCTATTACCTGATGGTGATCCTGGCCTCCCTGGGCTGGGCGGGGACCTGCCGCTTTGTGCGCGGGCAGGTGCTCACCGTACGCGAAATGGATTACATGAGCGCGGCGGAATCCCTGGGCATCCGGGACTACCGCAAGATATTCAAACACATTATGCCTAACGTGATCCCCCTGATCATCGTGATGGCTACGCTGGCTATCGGAGATACCATCATCATGGAATCCACCATGTCCTTCCTGGGGGTCGGCGTCCTGCCGCCCATGTCCAGCTGGGGGCAGATGGTCTCCGACGGCAACAACCTGATGATCTTCAAGCTCCGGCCCTGGCTGTGGATGCCCGCGGGCTTCTGCATTCTTCTCACGGTGCTTTCGGTGAACCTGGTGGGCGACGGCCTGCGGGATGCCCTTGACCCGAAGATGAAGCGCTGAAAGAGAGGAGGATGAATATGGCATTTGTGGAATTCAAGAACCTGCACACTTGGTTTTATACGGACAGCGGCATCGTCAAGGCCGTAAACGGCGTGGATTTCGAGATCCGCGAAGGGGAGACCGTCTGCGTGGTGGGCGAATCCGGCTGCGGAAAGAGCGTGACGGCTCTCTCCATGATGCACCTGGTGCAGACGCCGCCCGGCAAAATTGTGGACGGCGAGATCCTCATGGACGGCGCGGACCTTCTGAAGATGGACAGGCGCCAGATGGAAAAGATCAACGGCAAGGA
>URRG01000437.1 GCA_900550095.1 uncultured Oscillospiraceae bacterium | reverse complement strand
CCGTTACAGACTATTTTACGGATCATATGAGCTTGTGCGAGGCGCCGATACAGAAAGCCACACCACATTGCCGCCGTCCTCGGTTCCCAATACAGAGATCATAAAGCCGCTGTGATCCCCGCTTTCCCATTGAACCGCCGGTCTCTGTGAAATATCCTCCCGCAGGGGCTGCAGTCCTTCCGCCGTCATCGGCTCAGGAAAACCGCTTTCTTCCAACTCGGAAGCGAGAGAAGATAAGACCGCCTGCAGATCTATTTCCGGATACTCCTCCTCTTCCTCTATCGAAAAGGAATTGGATATGCTCAGTCCCACAGAAACCAGAGCGTCGTCCTGAAATATGCAGGTCAGGTAGCCGGTGCAGGAAGGCTCTGAAAACGAGATCCGTTTTTTTAGGCGGAATTGTTCATTCCCCATATCTTCCATATCCTCCCGGACCGCGCCGAGTTTCCCGGCAACCTCTTCTACCGATGTTCCCCATGCAGCCTTCGGAAATACAAAGCTTTCTTTTTCATAGCCTGCAAAATAATCCAAGAGATTTCCCTGCTCGTAGGCAGAAGACTGTTTGCAGGAAACGCAGAAAATGAGCACACAGAACGCCAAAATCCCAAAACTGATTTTCTTCACAGCAGATCAACCTCCTTGCTTTTGTTGAAAAAATTCATGTATAGTATATCATACTATTTTCTTTTCTTCAATGGAAGATTCATATACAATACACTTTTCTCCTGACATGCACAGGTTATCGTTTTATATCGAAGCTGTCTTCTCCGCGTCAAACAGCTTATCGGAATCCCGTTTTTTAGATCTACCGCGGCACAAGCCGTCCCGCGCCTGCAAAGAACGATATCGGCAGTATACGCATTCTCAGAGCGATATATCGATCGGCTGAAACGGGCCGTGAGGTCCTTCTGTAATCTATGCTCCCGCCGTCCGAAATCCAGCAAAAAGCATCCCGAATGAAAACACGGCTTCTCATTGCCATGAAACGGCTCCGAAAACCCAAAAAGTCCCTCCGGCGGATAATTCCGCATCGGAGGGACTTTCCCTGTCATTCGGCTCTTTATTTTTCCCCCAGAATCTGGGTCACATAGGCTTCCATCTGCTCTTCGCTGAGAATACCGACCAGCATGGCTTCCAGTTTGCCGTCTGCGTTGATAAAGCAGGATACGGGAATGCTCCGGCCCACGTATTTCATCATGGCGTCCGCATCCGTATCGTAAAAAACCGGAAAGGTAAAGCCCTTGGACTCGATCATAACTTTTGCTCTCTCTTTGGAGTCGTTTTCATAGCCGCAGAGGTTCACCATCATAAACTGCACCCTATCGCCATATGTTTCATAGGCGTTTTGAAAATGAGGCATCTCCGTTTCACAGGGACCGCACCAGCTGGCCCAGAAATTCACCACCACCGGCTTTCCCTTAAAGCCGCTGAGGCTTACCGCGTTTCCCGCATCGTCATATACCGTAAAATCCGGCGCTTCCTGGTACTCCTTTTCCTCCTGAGAAGAGAGACTCCCGCCGCCGTACTGGCTGGAAAGCGCCGAATACAGCGCATAGGCGCCGCCCAGCACCGCAACGACCGCCAATGCGATCAAACCGACCTTCAGCTGTTTTTTCATACCTTCCCCTCCTTAAGCCAAAGCGGCTGTGAGCTTTGAAAACACACCCGTCATCATCAAGATCCCGGTCAGAATCAAAAATACGCCGCAGACAACGTTGATCCCTCTGTAATGCCTCTTGATACATGCAAAAGCGCCCTTGAGCTGATCGATCAGCACCGCACAGAGCACAAAGGGCACCCCAAGTCCCAGAGAATACGCCAGAAGCAGAAACATGCCGGAGAGCCATCCCGTCTGGCTGGCCGCCATCATCATGGCGGAACCCAGGAAAGCTCCTGTGCAGGGGGACCATCCCACTGCGAAGACGGCTCCGAATAAAGCGGAGGAAAAAAAGGTATTCGGCTTTATTTCTGAACTGAGCTTTACCGTTTTATTGAGAAACCCGATCCGCAGAAGCCCTGTGTAATGGACACCGAAGACAATCACTATCAGGCCTGTCACGATATTTACAGCCGTTTGATAGCGTATCAAAAAGCCGCCCAAGACCCCGGCAAAAAGCCCCAGCATCATAAAAAGAAGCGTAAAGCCAGCTACAAACCCAAGGGCATTTACCAGGGAACGCTTTGTTTTCTTTTCTGCTTGGTCTCCCGCAAAATAGAGGATATATACCGGAAGCAGGGGCAGAACACAGGGAGATATAAAGGTGATGATCCCCTCTAAAAAGGTTATCAAATACTGCATATCGATCCCGCCTTTCTTCCTGTTTTTTCATCATGGCGTGCGGA
>URRG01000436.1 GCA_900550095.1 uncultured Oscillospiraceae bacterium | reverse complement strand
CCCCCGCCAGGGCCGTATCCCCGATGTTGGGAATGTTTCCGATGTACATTCTGTCCACAATGCTGTAAAGGACGCTGACAAACTGCGCCAGCATAGAAGGAATCGCCAAACGCAGTATCAGCCTTCCCACAGGATCCTTCCCCAGGTCGTTTCGTCTGACCGCCATTTCAAAAGCCCCTTTGCGCCTTTTTTCGCGTTTTTTCCGCCAGTTTATTATCCTACCCGATTCCACCGGCAGATGCAAGGGCATTTTAGAAAATCAAGCAATCAAAAAGCAAAAAGCCTCTGTTTGAGGCATAGGGGAATTCCGCCGGGAGGACCGCCCCGGAATGGCAGGCGCCGCCGGGACCTTTGGCCAAAGGAACGCCCAGGCCGCTTTCAACTGTGCAGAACTCACAGGGAAATAAAGCCCATCAGTTTTTTGCGCAGATACATATGTAAAAGCAGAAAGGAACCTGCGGTCAGGGCCGCCGTGCCCGCCCCCACACAGACGCCGTCCCACGTGTCGAAGGTATGGCGCCGGTGTCTCAGGTTCAGAGGCGGATACGAAAAATCAGGGGATTTATACGCGCCAATGTCAGCCAATACCAAATCCGTATGATAGACGGCCTCGGCATGGAAAGAGGCCATGTCGCGCCACTCCCCGGATGCTTTCCCGCCGCTCTCCTCCCTCTCTTCGGAATCCGCCGGAAGAAAGACCTCCATGGCGCTGGAATATGCCGCGCGCTTCAGATCCCCCAGGCCGGTATAGAGAGCCTCCGGCAACTTGTATGCGCCGTCCAAAAACGCTTCGTATTCTTCCATAGTAATCAGCGGCCTTGCATACCGCCAGCCCTTTTCATGAGTGGGCCAGCTTACCAGCCCGTATCCTATCCAGCGCCCCCCTCTCCTGAAGATCTCCCTTTCAAATTCGGGGGAATATACCAGATACCGTTTCCCCGCCTCCAGAACGAGAGCCGGTTCTGCATCCCCGGGAGAGTTGTAGTAATAGAGGGGATCTGAAAGGGTCACCGCCGTCAGATCATCAGGCAAAAAGAAAGACCATTCGGCGTCATGCGGCTCTTTGTATGCCTCCAGAAGGGTTTCTTCATCCAGTACATCCCCCTTTTGATTCAACCGCCCCTCACCATTATCCGAAAAGGTTATGTCATTCATAGAATCCCGGAACATCAGATCCGCATTGTAAAAGGAAGACGTGTCCGTCTCCACATATGTGCTGCGAAGGGCGGGAACCGCCCAAAATACTGCGGCCAGCGCCAAAAGGCAAAACGGGATATATTTTTTCATGAAATCACCCCTATCGCACGGATTACCCAGATGCAGCGCTCAGGGGCTTACGCCCGGGCGCCCTCCCCATCCGTTTCCATCCGGCCCGGCTGGCTCACCCGCCGCAGTTTCAGAAAGAGGCCCGCAGCCGCCCCCAGGAAACCTGCGCCCAACGCAAGGCAAAGCCCATCCCACATGTCGAGGATATGGCGCCTGTGGCTGACATTCAAAGACGTTCTCTCAACCAGATCCGGAGAACGGTAAAATCCATCCTCATATAGAACCCCATCAATAGCATATACCGCCAGATCCAAGGAGCTTCTGTCATCCTCGCTGATCTCTTCGGTGAGGCCTTCTGTGGTCTTTCTCTCTATCCTGTCTGAAAATATGACCCTCTTCAAATCCCCCAGGCCTACATAGTAAAATCCAGGCGGCTCATAGCTCCCATCCTTTACCTTCTCAAAATCCTCCATGGGGACAAAGGGGATCCCATACCGCCAGCCCTCCTCATAAGAAGGCCAGCTTCCTATGCCAAACTGAAGGCCCCCGCAGTAATTCAATAAAACAGAGGACATATCGGCGGACTCCAGATACCTGGAATATATCAGGTATTCCTTCCCGGCCTCCAAAACAAGGGCGGGCTTTGCGTCCTGAGGGGAAGCGTAATAATACAGGGGCTCCGAAAGGGTCACTGTCCACATATCATCATCCTTAAAGGGAGACGCCCACCCGGACAGGAGGATCACAATGCCGGGGAGCCATCGAAATTCCGCGTATTCCCGGTTAAAGAGCTCCCCATCCAGTGGTTCCCCGCGGCTGTATGGCAGGCCGGGATCCTTTTCCTCAAATTTTCCCAGCTCCCCCAATCCACCGCTTTCCAGGAGTTCCTGATCCTCGGGAAATTCCAAAAGACAAGCGTCTATCCCATTTCCCCGATACGCGAAGATCTCAAAGAAAAGGAAAGACAGGAACAGCAGAAAACAGGAAATTCCTTTTTTCATAGATCCACCTCATAAAACAGCCAGTGCATCATTTTAGTGAGAAGCCCAGATTTTCCGCATATATAAGAGGAGAATA
>URRG01000435.1 GCA_900550095.1 uncultured Oscillospiraceae bacterium | reverse complement strand
TGGGAGGTCCCGTGGCCGATTTGGGAGATACCGGCGCCGAACCGGTGATACCCCTGCCCAATCCGGGAGAAGGAGGGCCGGTAGCGGAGCTTCCCGGAGCGGATACCCCTGTCGTCCCCCTGCCGAACCCAGGGGAAGGCGGGCCCGTGGTCACAGGGGGCGCGGTCGTGCTTCCTGTCTGGCCCAGGAACACCAAAGTGCGTTTTCTGAACGCGGCTTACGGATATCCTTCCTTCCGGATTTTCTTCAACAGGCGCAGGGCGGTAAATTTCCTGGGGTACGCCTCCCTCTCCGGATACGGGAGGTATTCCTCCGGCTATCATACCGTTACGGTGACGGGCGCGGATGGTTACGTCTATCTGCAGAAGACGCTTCCCTTTGAATCGGGCGGCACCTCGACGGTGGCGGTGATCAACCGGGCCGGAGGGCTCGACCTTATCCAGATCCCCGATACCTGCTGCGCGCCCGCCAGCGGCGCATCCAATTTCCGCGTCAGCAATCTGGCCTATAACAGCGGGCCGGTGGATGTCCTTCTGGCGGACGGCCGGGTGATCTATGCGGACGTCCGCTTTAAGGAGACCACCGCTTATAAGCGTATCCAGCCGGGCGAATATGAGTTTTTGTTTGCTGAGACCAACCTGATGCCTATTCCGTCGGATATGGATATCGAGAGCCTGGATTCCGCGTTTATCGGGATGTATCCTGTGCCGGATATGGTGGCGTCTCTCTATCTGAATGTGCAGCGCAATAGGAATTATACTGTATTTTTGCTGCAGAACGGCCCAGGGGCGAATTCCGTGCAGACGCTGACGGCGGAAGACAGATAAGCCGGTTCTGTGGGTACTGTTCTCCCGTTATAGGGAAGAAATATTTCCGGAAGAAGTCGCGGAATCTCAGGCTCCAGGGATCTGGGAACACAAATGGAAACGCCCCCGGAAGCCAAATCCAAGGCTTCCGGGGGCGTTTTAGGTCTCAAGTATTTCAAATGAAATTGCGAGGATGGGCCGTGTTGGTTTTGAATCGTTTTCTGTAGTGTACAATCCAGATAAAAGAGGAAGCGCGGCTGCGGTCCAGGGAAAGACCCCTTCTATGCCCTCATAGACCGGTTCTGTGCCGACGCCGCGGAGATGCGCGGCTGAGGGCCCCGTTTATAAGGCTGCAGAGGGTAGGATCGCCGGTCCTCCGGGCGGATTCCTATATGCACAATAGTGAGCAGCGCTTCTGTTTGTTCTGCAAAGGCCCGCCCCGCGCCTTAGATTTCAGGTACGGGGCGGGAAGAAGGAGAAACGTCTTTCCTTAAAACCGGCAATCCGAAAGGGTGAAAGAACGGCATCATCCGGCTGTTTTTTCTATGTAAGCGTCGTATGCGGCGTTTTCCAGCTCCAGGAAGCGGTCCAGCTGCATGTTCTGCAGCGCCTGGATATATTCGTCCCAATCGTTGTCGAGGCTTTTTTCACCTGTGATAAAATAGACCCGGTATTCCTTTGCCAGCGTCTGCAGGTCCTGGTGGAGCAGGTTCCGCTCTTCCGCGTCTGCTTCTGAGTAGCGCAGCACGTTTGGAACGTTTTGATATGTATCGGAAACGTCATAGGGTTGATAGAGCTCCTCTGTCACCAGCATCATGCGCCGCTCAAAGCCGTCCGCAGAATAGAGATCCACGTTTTCAGGCGTCACAGTCTGGCCGTTGAAGAGCTCCATGGGGGTGTACTCGATCCCCAGCCAGGCCCAGTTCTGGTTCTGCGCGGATTCATCAAAAGCGATCAGGGTTTTGTAAAGGGCCGGTTCTCCGTCCAGCCCGAGCTCGCCCTCCTCGGCGTCGCGCCAGGCTTCCCCTTCGGCTCCCCAGGCTCTCTCCATCTGGATGTCGTAGTCGTAAAAGCCATCCAGCCAGCGGGCGGCGGCCTCGGGATCAGAGCAGGAGGTAGAGATAGCTGCTTCTCCGAATTCCCTGTCTTCCTTCAGCTTCGGAGACTGCCGCACGCCTTCGGGTCCCTCCAGCGGAGCGATAGCGTCAAACATGGCATACCGCTCAGGATCGGTGGTGATATCCATAAACATGGCCGGGTGCCCGGCAGGGGCGGCGCCAAGGATTTCCACGTCGGGATTCAGGGCGATCTGTTTCAGCTGATCGTTGGTGTTGGTGAAGGCGGCCGGGTCGATAAGCCCCTCGCTGTAGAGCTTGTGCATATAGCGGAGCCCTTCCCGGTACGATTCCTGGTTGACGGCGATTTCAATGTCACCGGTCTTCATATTTACATACCGGCGCAGCGCGTCGTTGGTAGCGCCGCTGTCGTAGACAAAGGCGTTGAGGATAAAATCGGAGACGTCAGAGTACCAGCCGCCGCCCGTATC
>URRG01000434.1 GCA_900550095.1 uncultured Oscillospiraceae bacterium | reverse complement strand
CAGACCACCGCTGTGATCAACGCCGCCATCAACGTGACCAAGAAGACCGGCACTGCCGTGAAGCCTCTGATCATGATCCCGCTGGTGGGCGAAGTGAAAGAGCTCAAATATGTGAAGGACGTTGTTACCGCTACCGCCGATAAGCTCATCGCCGAGGCCGGTATCGACATGAAGTATGAAGTGGGCACCATGATCGAGATCCCCCGTGCGGCTCTCACCGCCGACGAGATCGCCGAGGAGGCCGAATTCTTCAGCTTCGGCACCAACGACCTGACTCAGATGACCTTCGGCTTCAGCCGTGACGATGCAGGCAAGTTCCTGGATTATTACTATGAGAAGAAGATCTACGAGTCCGATCCCTTCGCACATCTGGATCAGAAGGGCGTGGGCAAGCTGGTCAAGATGGCTGCCGAGCTGGGCCGCAAGACCCGTCCCGACATCCACCTGGGTATCTGCGGCGAGCATGGCGGCGACCCGACCTCCGTTGAGTTCTGCCATAACGTGGGCCTGAACTACGTCTCCTGCAGCCCCTTCCGTGTGCCGATCGCGCGTCTGGCCGCTGCTCAGGCTGCCGTTAAGGAAAAGAGAGCGAAATAAGCTTTTGGTTCTTCCAAAAGGCGTTTAAAACAAACAAAAACCTCCCTGTTCCGTACAGAACAGGGAGGTTTTTATATTACAGCAGTGCAAAGAGCCAATGGAGATAAAAATCGGAACGAAGCCGATACGCCCCCGGCAGAGACCAGTGCGTCTCCTGCAAATCCCCGCATATTACTGCTGCAAAACGGTGTGCGCGGCATACTGCTGCTGCGCAAAAGTCCCTCCTTTTCTTATGAAAGGAAAAGGAGGGATCCATTTTTTCAGAGCACACAGGTATCGAACGCCCCGCCGCTATGCGGGAAACAGGAAACAGAGTTCAGGAACGATTTTTCCGCTTCTCCTTTGTCACAAGGGAAGCAAGGCGTTCCCAGTATTCCCAGCACCAATCCAGTCCTTCCGGAACGGCGCCGTCCTCAGAAGCCTTCATGGCCTCCGTATCAAAGGGGACGCCAGGCTTTCCCTCCGGATCCTCCGGCATGTTTTCCATTGCGCCGTACCAGTTCCCCCTATAATGGGAAGCCTTGAAGCCGTTTTCCGGCTCCTTCTCATAATCAAAAATATTGGAAAAGAAGCTGTGGGAACAGCCGGAGTCTCTGGTGCAGACCTCCGGCATCTGCCGGAGCCCCCCGAAATAATTGCCGTAAATTTCAGCGGGCAGGCCCTTGTCCTCCCGGGTGACAGCCTTTTCGTCGCCGATGCTGATGTTATAGCGGAGGATGGTCCTCCCGCATTCCTCGTTGTGATTCAGGCCGATGCAGTCCAGCCAGAAGCCGCCCTTGTTCCCGTGGGTATAGTTATACTGGAAGACCGTATCCCCCGCCGTGCCCCAGTCAGTGTCGAAGGCGGAGCCGTCCGCCTCAAAGAGGGACGTCCTTGCCACCTCGTTGCGCTGGATAAGGGCGTTTTCCGTGGCGCAGACCCAGACGCCCGCGATCAGCTGCGTATCCTTCGTATTGCCCAGCGCGCCCGCGTCGAAGCACCGGTTGCCGTCGATAAGGGGGGAAATGCAGTTGGCCACGATGATGCCGTCGCTGCCCGTGCGTTCGATCCGGTTTCCGCGCACCACCACATGGGTGTGATGGATGTCGTTGATAAAATCCTCCTGCTGGTTCACGCGGATGCCGCTGGTGTGCACATCGTGGACATAGTTCCCCTGGATCAGGATATCATGGAGATGATCCTTTTCTGAGGTGCGGCCCGGGAAGGTCACATAAATGCCCGAATTCCAGTACATGCTCTTATATACGCCCATGGCCCGGCGGTTTTCTCCGTTCACATCGGTAATCTCACAGTTCAAAACAGAGATCCCTTCTGTGACGCCCCTCGCCTTCCCGCGGACGCATATTCCGCTGCGGATGCCTCTTTCCGCGCCGTGGTTGGTGACTTTCAGTCCATCCACCGTATAGAAACTGACGCCGTCCAGAAAAAGGGCCGCATAGCCGCCGTCCCCGGCTATCCAGGGACTTTCGCCCTCTCCGTAGCCTTCCAGGATCACCGGCGCGCCGAAACAGCCGTCCCCCTGGGGTCTGAGGACCTCATCCCACCGGCAGCCCCGGCGGAGTCTCACCCGGTCCCCCGGCTTCAGAGGCTCCGCGTTCACCCTGGCCAGCGTCTTCCAGGCCGCCTCAGGGGATATGCCCTCGTTGCCGTCGCTTCCCGTCTCAGCATTTACATAAAATATCCTGTCTGTATCCTTGTTCATACATGATCTCCTTTCAACCGGCAGACGCAGTTTTTCTCTGCGCCTGCGGCGGGC
>URRG01000433.1 GCA_900550095.1 uncultured Oscillospiraceae bacterium | reverse complement strand
CCGGCGCGAAGCCTCTGCGCGTCAGAGAATCTGGCAGTTCTTTTTCAGCGCCTCCACAAGGGCATAGCCCAAGCTGCGGCATTCCACCACATCCGGGTGTTCCTGAGCGCGGAGAGCCCGGATCTTCGCCGTGGGGGGCTCGTACATGGGCGTCATTTCGCTGCACTCCAGGATATTGGCGCAGTACTCGCAGGCTTCCAGGATCGCGTCCGTATCGCTTCTTTCGCCCTTGAAGAGCGTATGCTTTTCCTGCAGGGCCTCTTCCATGGTCTTTATGGCCAGATACACATGGCCTTCCTTGTTGGGATTGGGTTTTACCATGGTGGAAAGATCCCTGTTCCGGTAAAAGCCGAAGAGAGCGGCCACAACGGCGGGGTCACGGATGGTGCCGTCCGGGTATACGATGCCGTGGACGTCGCTCCAGTAGCCCTCGATCATCAGCTCGAACACATACCAGCCCGCCTTGTACTCGTTGCAGATCTCCAGGGCCAGGTCGTAGGGATTGGAGCGGCAGAGGCAGCAGAGCTCGGAATTGATGTACGGCTTCCCATATTTTTCCGAAAGGGCCGCGATCTTCTCATAGGTAGCGGTGATCCGCGAGCGGGTCTCCAGATAGTCGTGGAAGCTGATCACATCCACGCAGCCGACGGTGGGCTCCACATCCTGAGCGAAGGTGTGGCCCACGGTGACAGGGTTATCCGGATCCAGCTTTTTTGTCAGCTCACAGAAATGGCGGACGAAATCCCACATTTTCTCCGTCTTTTCGGCTTTTGCCTCTTCATCCGTTTCGCCGCGCAGGTATTCGTTGCAGGAGGGCTCGTTCATAACGTCCCACATGATGAGGCCTGGCTCGTCCTTCAGGGCCTCCACCACAGCGGTATGGTATGCGTCGCCGGCTTCGGCCCAGTATCCCGGTTCCAGGATGGCGGGGTCGATGCCGTTTCCGTTCCACAGGATCGGCATGGTGCTGATCCCGTATTCCTCCCACGCCATGCGCACATAGTCCTTCAGCCGCTGCAAATAGCCCCCGGGTTCCTTTTCATACGCCTGATAGGAAAGCCATATGCGGGTGCTGTTGATATTCAGGCGCTTGGCATAGCCCAATTCCCTGCGGTTGTCCTCCAGGGTCTTGCCGCCTCCCGGGCGGTTCCATCCGTAGCATACGCCGCGGATCCAGCTGTAATCGTTCATCAGCTTCAATACGCTCACTCCTTTTCAAATCCGCCCCCTGCCGGGGCTGCGTCATGTGCATAGTATAGCATGGTTTTTCAGAAAGAGCGCGGATTTTTATAGGAATTTTTCCATCTGTTTCTTCACTTTTTTTGTCGTCTTTTTCATCCGTTTCATCTGCCCGACGCCAAGGGAGTCCTGCCGGCGGCCTGGCATCCCGGCATCCTGACACCGGTATCCCGGCGTGTCAGCATCCGGATAGGTGGCTGTGCGCCCGTCTGAAACCAGCAGGATGGAAGGCGGGAGGCCCTCCGAATCGCAGTCTCTTCGCCCCGGAAGGCCCGCGCCGCCCGCCGTCTTTGCTTCATAGAGACACCTCGGCCTGCGGGATGCAGCCGGGCCGGGCGTATATCCCGCGTATCTCCATTTTTTCACGTCCTTCGCCCTCCCGCAGGACGCAAAGGGGAGCTCATGGGGCTTTTTGCCATGTGTTACCTGGCCGGCAGGCCGCCGCAGCGCACAAAAAACCGGCGGGGCACGGCCCAAGGCGCGCTCCGCCGGCAGGCGTCGTCTTACTCTCCGGCTAGGGTGGTGAAAAGCTTATGGAAGAGCGCGTCCCGATTGACGGAATACACGCAGCGGATCAGATGCCGATCCCCGCTGAAACTGTAATGGTGATCGTACTCCGGGATAGGGCTGTGCACAAGGCGGTCTCGCATATACGCATCCCCCAGAAGCCACCCTACAGCGGTCACGTCCCATATGACGCGGCTCCAGCAGGGCCCCATATGGTATTCCTCCGCTTCCCGGGCGGTGATATCCGCCAGATAGTCGCAGAGCTTGTTTTTTCCCCGGAGCCAATGCTCCAGCTCAGGGCCTGTAGTAGTGAAGGCGGAAACTACGCCCATACAGGGGAGCTGCACCAGGGGAACGCCGCATCCGAAGACCACTCTGGCCCCGGCCACATCCTGAAACAGATTGAATTCCTTATTATCCGGCCAGAAGTAAGCGTTTCCCCCCAGCCAGACAAGGACCATCCGGTTTTTGATCTCCGGCTCCATGAGAAGGGCGGAGGCTACATTGGTGATGGCTCCTATAGCCAGCACATAGAGAGGCTTTTCCTCCGAATGCTCCATAGCCAGCTCCACAAGGCGGCGGGTGCCGCTCTGCACCTCCGGCGTCAGCA
>URRG01000432.1 GCA_900550095.1 uncultured Oscillospiraceae bacterium | reverse complement strand
CGTGGCAGCTTTCGTTCCCCAATGAGACACTCAAAGACTTCTATACTATTGTATAAGGAGGAGCAATACTCTTTACTTTACAATAAACCGCTTCTTTTCCCTGTGAGACGCGGCTTCCTTTCGTTCACGGAGAGCAGCATGTCTGGACGGATTTTCCCTCCTGCAGGCGGGCGGAAAGCGACACCGTCACAGGAGAGGCCCGCCTGCCGGAGAGGCTTTCCATCATCAGGGAAGCGGCCTGAAGCCCGATCTCTTCCAGAGGCTGGTTCACGATCGTCAGAGGAGGATTTGCGACGCGCGACAGATCCATGTTGTCAAAGCCGATCAGAGAGAGTTCCCGGGGGATTTGTATCCCCCTTTCGTTCAGAGCGATCAGCGTTCCCAGCGTCATCTCGTAGTTCGTGACAAAGACGGCTGTCATTCCCGCCGGATCTTCCAGCAGGCGGCAGATCTGCCTGTATCCGCCCTTCAGGGTATAGTCGCCATAGGCGATCCATTTGCCTTCCGGCCTGACGCCGTATTCCCTGAGAGCGGCGCGGTACCCCTTCAAACGCATGCGGGACGTATAGATTTCCTTTGGGCCCACTATGATCCCGATCCGCCTGTGCCCCAGCTCCAGCAAGCGGCGCGTAGCCATATAGGCCGCGTTCTCGTTATCGAGAAGAACGCAGCTTGCCAAGCCGTCAAGAGCTTCAAGCGGACGGTCCAACAGCAAAACAGGCAGCTTCTTTTCCAAGGCGGGGAACAGGTGGCGGCCGTCCGCGCAGACGGGCATGTTAATGATCCCGTCGACGCGTTTTTCAAGCAGGAACCGCACAGCCCGGCACTCGCGCTCTTCATCCGTCCTGCAGTCGCAGACGATGACGCTGTATCCCTGCTCCTGCAGAATGCCTTCTATCACAGAAATGATCTGCGTGATAAACAAATTGCTCAGCTCCGGGATCACAACGCCCACAGTGCGGCTCCTGTTCGACTTGAGCCCCCTCGCATACTCGTTGACATGATAATCCAGTTTTTGAATGGCGCGCTCCACCGCCAGCCTGTTTTTTTCCCGAAGCGTACCGCCGTTCAGATACTTCGAGATCGTCGCCAGACTGAGCCCCGTTTCCCGGGCGATGTCCTTAATCGTTGCAGCCACGCGTTTCCCTCCGATCTCAAATATGAAACGTTTTCAGATTCTGAATGTAGGATACCATACATATCGCCGCTGTGTCAAACGGACCTCCTATCCTTTCCCGCCATAGGATCCAGCCTCTTCGCGAAGGATTCTATTGACAAACGCTCATCCATGTGATACCTTAAAAGTGAAACGTTTCGTTTTTGGTTTGCTTTCATTGCTATATGAAGGAAGCCTGTCTATATTGAAAGGAAGGGACACACTATGATCCGCATCGACCCCAATTCAGTGCCTAAAAAAACGCTGGCAAACGGCTTGCAGATTCCCTGCATCGGCATGGGAACCTTCGGTTCCGACCGGTACGGCGCGCAGGAGGTCTCCCAGGCGGTGGCGGGAGCCATACGCTGCGGCTACCGCTTATTCGACTGCGCCTCCGTCTATGGGAACGAGGACCGCATCGGAGAGGTATTTTCTCAGGCCTTTGCGGAAGGCGTCGTCAAGCGTGAAGAGCTGTTTATCATCTCCAAGGTCTGGAACGATATGCACGGCAAAGGAGATATCCTTCTTTCATGCGCCAAAACCCTGAAGGATCTGCAGGTCGAGTATCTGGACGCTTATTTCGTCCACTGGCCCTTCGCCAATTACCACGCCCCGGGCTGTGACGGCGATTCCCGCAATCCCGATTCCAAACCCTTTTACACGGAGGATTTCATGACTGCCTGGAGGCAGATGGAGCGGCTGTACGACATGGGCCTGGTGCGCAATCTGGGTATGTCCAACATGACTATCCCCAAGCTGGAAGCCGTTCTGCCTCTCTGCCGCATTAAACCTACCCTGATCGAAATGGAGCTGCATCCGGCTTTCCAGCAGCCCGAGCTCTTCGATTACTGCGTCGAGCGCCAACTTCAGCCCGTGGGCTTCTGCCCCATTGGCAGTCCCAACCGTCCGGACCGCGATAAGGCCGAAGGAGATATCGCGGACGCGGCTCTGCCGCAGGTGGAAGCCGCCGCAAAAGCCCACGGCGTCCATCCCGCCTTGATCTGCCTGAAGTGGGCCGTTCAGCGCGGTCAAATTCCGATTCCCTTCTCCGTGCATGAAAAGAATTATATCGGAAATCTGCAGTGCGTTACGGAGGATCCGCTGACAGACGAGGAAATGGAGCAGCTCCGCAGGGCGGATCAGAACTGCCGTCTCGTCAAGGGGCAAGTCTTCTTATGGCCCGGCGCAACCGATTGGCGCGCCCTT
>URRG01000431.1 GCA_900550095.1 uncultured Oscillospiraceae bacterium | reverse complement strand
CGTCTGGGTAGGAAATATGACAGAAAATCTGGACTACCCGGCCGTGCTCTGGCCTCCAGGGGAGGAGTCTTAAAGTCTCAGGTTCCGGATGGAGGAAAAGGTCGGAATGGGTTTCGTCCCCAAAGCCTGCGATAGAAGAAGCGTCAAAGGCAATTCCGTACTGAAACGCGCGGGAGAGCTCTTCTGGGAGAATGGAAATGTTTTTCTGTCTGCCGAATACATCGCAGAAAGCGAGGCGGATAAACTTTACGTCTTCTTCCAGAACATACTGCATAACCTCTTCCTTTGAATACTTCATGGTCTTTTACCTTCTTTCTACTATTTCTTGGTTTACCATATCATTCCGTTTTTGATTTGTCAAGAGAGCTCAAAATTGTGCCCAGAATGCATTCCGAAGAAAAAAAGAAAATCAGGGGATTGACAAATGGAAGGACTGAGGAGTAGAATAAAGTTGTTTTTTAATTTAAGGCAAAGGCGTCTTTTATGTATCCGCATAAAAGGCGTCTTTGCCTTTTTTCAGACTTATCATAAATACAAAAGAAAGGAATGTTTGCTATGAGAACAGTATCAGAGTATTTTGGAAGCCTGGTTTTTGATGACAGGGAGATGAGAGCTGCCCTGACGGCGGAAGTATATGCTTCGCTTAGAAAAACCATAGATGAAGGAAGAAAGCTGGATATCACCGTGGCCAATGCGGTAGCGTTCGCCATGAAGGATTGGGCGTTATCCAAAGGGGCGACACATTTTACACACTGGTTTCAGCCGCTTACGGGAATTACTGCAGAAAAGCATGACAGTTTTATCATGCCGGCGCCGGACGGAGGAGTCATCATGGAGTTTTCCGGAAAGGAATTGATCAAAGGAGAACCGGATGCTTCCTCCTTCCCAAACGGAGGACTCAGGGCAACTTTTGAGGCCAGAGGGTATACTGCCTGGGATCCTACCTCTTATGCTTTTATCAAAGGAAAAGAACTGTGCATCCCCACGGCTTTCTGTTCTTACAGCGGACATGCGCTGGATAAAAAGACGCCGCTTCTGCGGTCAATGGAAGCTCTGAATAAGCAGGCTCTTCGAATCTTGAGGCTTTTTGGGGACAAAAAGACCAAATGTGTCCGTCCTTTTGTGGGCTGCGAACAGGAGTATTTCCTAATTACTAAGGAGATGTACGACAAACGTCCGGATCTACGGTATACGGGAAGGACTCTGTTCGGAGCGAAGCCCTCAAAAGGGCAGGAGATGGATGATCATTATTTCGGCGCTATCAAACCAAGGGTGGCTGCCTATATGGAAGAACTGAACGAAGAGTTGTGGAAACTGGGAGTTCTGGCGAAGACTGAGCACAACGAGGTGGCTCCGGCTCAGCATGAGCTGGCTCCGATCTATACGACTGCAAATATCGCCACAGATCACAATCAGTTGACGATGGAAATCATGCAGAAAGTGGCCGCCCGCCACGGCCTGGTGTGCCTGCTCCACGAAAAGCCCTTTGCCGGGGTCAACGGCAGCGGCAAGCACAACAACTGGTCTATCTCCACCAACACCGGCGTCAATCTTCTGGAGCCGGGAGACTCCCCGGCGGAAAACGCTCAGTTCCTTCTGTTTTTGACCGCCGTCATCAAGGCGGTGGATGAATATCAGGATCTGCTGCGCGTAAGTGTAGCCAGCGCCGGTAACGATCATCGTCTCGGCGCGAACGAAGCGCCTCCTGCGATAGTATCTGTTTTCCTGGGGACGGAGCTGACCAATATTCTGGAAGCTATCGAAAAAGGGAAGCAGTACAATCCTGACGCGGCGGCGTTATTGAAATTGAGCGGCGATGTTATCCCGGCACTGACCAAGGATAATACGGACAGAAACCGTACGTCTCCGTTCGCTTTCACCGGCAACAAGTTCGAGTTCAGAATGCTGGGCAGCGAGTTTTCTATCGCCGGCCCTAATATCGTTCTCAATACTATCGTTGCCGAAGCTTTGAATCAATTCGCAGACAAATTAGAAAAAGCAGCCGATAAAGATGCTGCCATGAAGAAATTGATCAAAGAAACCATCGTCAAGCATAAACGTATCGTGTTCAACGGTGACGGTTATACGGACGCATGGGTAGAAGAGGCCAAATCGAGGGGGCTTCTTAATCTTAAATCCACACCGGAAGCGCTGCCTTATATGGAAGCGGAAAAAAATATCGAATTGTTTGTTAAACACGGTATTTTTACAGCGGCCGAGGTGCGTTCCCGGGTGGAGATCATGCTGGAAAAATATGCCAAAACGATCAATATCGAAGCCTTGACGATGCTGGATATGCTGTATAAGGATATCCTGCCGGCGGCAGCGGCTTATACTAATGACCTGCTGGGCAATGCTGCTGCTAAAA
>URRG01000430.1 GCA_900550095.1 uncultured Oscillospiraceae bacterium | reverse complement strand
ATATATCGGCGTCGTATTTCTGATCGTGAGCGCGGCGGTTTTGGCTCTGCAGCAGCTTTCCGACGCTTCCGACAGCGTAGGGCGCTATGCTCTTCTGAGAAAGCTGGGTGCGGAGGAATCCATGATAAATCGGGCCCTTGTTTCACAAACAGCTATTTATTTCTTTATTCCGCTGCTTTTAGCGGCCGTTCATTCCATAGTAGGGCTTACGGTGGTCAACCGGGAATTCAGCCTGATGTATATGGGCGCTCAGATGCTGGACGGCGCTCTGTTTGCCGGGCTGGTGTTTCTGCTCGTATACGGTGGGTATTTTATCCTCGCCTGTCTGGGCAGCCGGGCAATGCTCCGCCGTGGCCGCCGGTGATCTTGCGTACAAGAGCTTGCAGAAAGCACACTCTCCAATCTATAAATGGCAAAACCGCAGACGAAAATTCGTCTGCGGTTTTGCTGTCTGGAATTTCATTTTATTGGTAAGCTTCGGCTGTTTTCGGCCAGGCGGCGAAGAAGGGCGCAGGTGATCCCGGCAGAGATCTCAGCGGCCTTTTCGCAGTTTTCTTCAAAGGCATCCAGCCCCTTATGGTCAGGCGTGTCTGTTATGGTGCGGATAGAGAGAAAGGGTATACGGTTCACATAGCAGACATGGGCTGCGGAGGCCGATTCCATATCTACGCTCAGAGGAGAAAATTCATTTCGGATTTTTTCTCTGAATGCGTCTTCAATAAACGTCTCTCCCGTCACCATCCTGCCGAAGCGGATTTTTCCAATGCCGGTATAGGCTGATTCGGCTTCCCGCATGGAGAGGAGAAGGCTTTCATCTGCCGGAAAAAATACCGATTTCATCCAGGGATGAAAGTCGGTCAGGATATCCGGCGCCACATCCCAATAAGCGGTCTCGGTAGAGACGACCGTATCGAAAACAGAAAGAGAGGGATCGATTCCTCCAGCAGTTCCGGCGTTGATTATGGCGGCACAGCCATAGGTATCTATGAGGATCTGGGTGGCAACAGCCGCGTTCACTTTGCACACTCCGCTGTAGAGGACGGCGATTTCCATTTTTTCTATGGTTCCCTCGTGGATGCTGAGCATAGCTTTCTGCGTATTTTTAGAAGATTCCAGCCGCCTCAAAAAAGGTTCAGCCTCCTGATCTCCCGCACAAAGAATACCGATTTTATACATACATGCTGCCTCCTTCGAAGTAAAAATATTATTTTAGTATACAAGAAATCAAAAAAAAGAGCAAATAGTTTTCTGTTTTAAAAGCAATGTGTACATTTTTCCTTTTGGGGTACACTATGGAAGCGATAAAGAGTATAATATTGACATATGTCAGAAAGGAGCAGGTGTTATGGATATCAGAAAATGCGCTGTCATAGGCTGCGGTTTTGTGGGCGCTTCGATTGCGTTCAGCCTTGTAGAAAGCGGATTGTTTACGGAACTTGTTTTGATCGATATAAACCGGAAGAAGGCGGAGGGAGAGGCGATGGATTTAAGCCACGGCGTCCCCTTTGCACAGCCCATGAAGATATGGGCCGGAGATTATTCCGACGCAGCCGACTGCGGCCTTATAGTCCTGACGGCCGGGGCCAACCAGCAGCCTGACGAAACCAGGATCGATCTGGTGCATAAAAATGTAAGGGTGATGAAAAGCATCCTGCCGGAGCTCAAAAAGCAAAACTGCGAAGGGATTTTGCTTGTGGTCTCCAATCCTGTGGATATCCTCACGTATGTGGCGGCAAAGCTATCCGGGTTCCCGGCTGGCAGAGTGTTCGGCTCCGGCACTGTGCTGGATACAGCCCGGCTCAAATATCTTCTGGGGGAGCGCTTGGGGGTGGACAGCCGCAGCGTTCACGCGTTTATCATCGGCGAGCATGGGGACAGCGAGCTCCCTGTGTGGAGCAGCGCCAATGTATCCGGCGTTGATTTGGAGGATTTCTTCCGCATGCATGGCGCGGATATGGAGCAGGAGGAAAAGCGGATCTACGAAAGCGTGCGGGACAGCGCCTATGAGATCATTGAGAAAAAGGGAGCTACCTATTATGCCATTGCCATGGCTGTGCGGCGTATTGCAGAGTGCATCCTGCGGGACGAGCATTCCGTCCTTCCGGTTTCCACTATGCTTTCGGGGCAGTACGGCCTTTCGGACATCTGTCTGGGCGTTCCCTCTATAGTGGACCGGGGCGGCGTGGAGCAGGTCTTGGAAATCCCTCTCAGTGAGGAAGAAAACCACAAGCTGCAGGAATCTGCAGAGGCATTGCGCCAGGTTCTGAACCAGCTGGATCTAGAGGAGTAAACTGAATAAAAGAATTTTGTTGCAGACTGTTTAAACGGAACAGGGCAGCCGGATTTCAGATCCGGCCGCCCTGTTTGGCT
>URRG01000429.1 GCA_900550095.1 uncultured Oscillospiraceae bacterium | reverse complement strand
ATCCAGTATCCGGGTGATCTCCCCGTATTCGTTGATGGAGACCGCCAACAGTTCGTTTTCCAGAAGGGTTTCAGAAGCTTTTACCGCGTCCGCTTCTCCGCAGGTTCCGGCAGGCTTCAGCGCCGCCCATCCGCAGGAAGGGATCTCCGCCTCGGCGTAAAGGCCGTCTTCCGACCTCTGAAGGGGAAGCAGACGGCCGTTTTCTTCGGCGCCCTGCCAATTTTCCGGCACCTTAACCAGGGCTCTTCTTTCCCAAGGAAGAGTATTGAAGACCGAAATACCTTCCCCTTTTTCCGTCAGGGCTGCTACGGCGTTTTGGGCCATCCTTTCCCATTCCCTTTGAATATGGGCATGTTCTTCTCTGGCCCTTTCATAGACTCTTCCGATAGAAGAACCGGGGAGGATATCATGGAACTGATTCACAAGGAGCAGTTTCCACGCTTCTTCCAGTTCGTCAGCAGGATATTCCGCTCCCTTGAGGACATTGGCCGCCGCGCTCCAGAATTCTGCCACCCCAAGGCCGGTTTCATTTCTGCGGTTTCCCTTTTTGATGGCCGCCTGAGAAGTATAAGTGCCTCTATGGGCCTGGAAATAGAGCTCGCCCACATAGGTGGGGCGCTCCTCCCCATCCTTCTCCAGCGCTTCGAAAAAGCCCTTGGGCGTATCGAATTTCACCTGGGGAACGCCTTCCAGATCCTTTTCGCGCATACAGAACTCAATATGATCCCGGGAAGGGCCGCCGCCGCCGTCTCCATAGCCGAAGGGGAGCAGGAACCGGCGAAGGTTTTCTTTCTGGGCCCTATCCTTCCAGCGCCGGTGGAGCGTCTCCGGATCCGTTTCAGAGTTATAGTCCACATGGATGAAGGAGGGGATCTCCGTTCCGTCTATGCCCTTCCAGATAAAGGAATGGTATGGGAAGGGGTCGCCCCCGTTATATGTCCAGAAGATCTTGTGAGTAGAAAAATACCGGATACCGCAGCCTTTCATGATCTGAGGAAGAGCGGCCGTATAGCCGAATACATCCGGCAGCCACAGGAGCTCGTCTTCCACGCCGAATTCCTTTTTGAAATACGCCTTGCCGTAAAGGAACTGACGGATAAGGCTTTCGCCGGAAGGAATATTGGTGTCCGCTTCCACCCACATGCCGCCTTCCGGGATCAGACGGCCTTCCTGGACCTTTTCCTTCATGCGGTCGAAAAGCTCCGGGTAAAGCTCCTTCGTTCTCTGATAGAGATAGGGCTGGCTCTGGATCATCGTATATTCGGGATATTCCTCCATATGACGCAGCTGGGCCGCAAAGGTACGGGAGCACTTCCGGTCCGTTTCATCCAGCGGCCAGAGCCACGCCACATCGATATGAGCGTGCCCCATGGCATGCATCACCGGCATGGTGCTTCCGTTCCTGCAGGCCAGCGCAGGGCGCAGTACCTCTCTGCCCCGGCGGAAGCTCTCCTGCCGGATTTCATAGGGCTGTTCAAAATCCACGGCGCAGGAAAAGGCCTTCAGGGCTTTTTCCAAATCCACGGCCCGCAGGCTGTCCGGATCCACACACTGCAGATTTCCCATTACCGTGCGCACATCCATATAAAGCTGGTAAGCCTCTTCGTTCCAAACGCCCCAGGTGCTGTTCCCGATCCGCCGGCGGGCCCCCTCTTTGGGGAACGCCTGCTCATGGCCGGGAACCAGCGGACCGGGCGCAGAGCTGCCCCGGTTCAAGGGCATATTGTGGCCTCCATAGCATTCCGCCGCTACAGAAAACGCCTCGCCTCCTTCAGCCGCATCCGTCAACACATTATCGCAGATGAAATGGAGCCGGTTCGTCACCCAGTCGTCCCGGCGGGTGCCGAAGGAGCGCCCGTCCACAAAAAGCGTGCTTTCTCCTCCCAGCTGGATATCCACGGCGATCCGCTTTCCGGAAAGCTCCCGCGGGATCTTCACCTGTGAAAAGAACCATCCGTAGGCCCACTGCTCGCCCCAGAGGGTCCCCTCCGGAAAGTCTTCTGCCCCTTCAGCTTCCGCCTGCTTCAGAGTGAGATGCGTTTTCGTCTGAAAGCCCTTCCATTCCATGGAGCCCTTCGGTTCGTAAACGCATTCCTCCAATGCCTGCAGCCAAAGCCCTACCCGGGATTTCCACTCCGCTGACAACGCCATTTTCTATTACCTCCTTACAGACAGCCTGCCGGCTGCCGGTCGTTCCGTTTGAGTGTAGTATAGCATGAATTCTGCATAGGTTCCACATCAAAATCCAATATTTTTATGTATCTATTAAACCTTATGGAAACAAAAAAAGGCAATACCGTCCCATCTCAAAAAGCATAAAAAGTTCTATATACTCAAACCAAAAAAACGGTAAAAGAAACACTCAAAGAAAAAG
>URRG01000428.1 GCA_900550095.1 uncultured Oscillospiraceae bacterium | reverse complement strand
TAAAGCAGCCGGATCTTTTTTTCCTGTTCCAGCCGGTCCAGCTCCGCTATCTCTTCCGCTTCTTCAATAAAGAATATCTGGTTTTCCAAATGGCCGTATATCTGAGCCAGGTTCAGCATCCGGCTGTACACCTGCGGCAGCTTCTGCCACTCCAGCATGTCATGGGAAAGAATGAAGGATACCGTCATATCGGAAAACCGTTCGATATGCTCCTGCATCAGGTCCAGATAAGAATGGATATATCCCACCGCCTCTCTCTGGGATATCCCGCCGTTGGGAACCAGCTGGATGCACCACATCCCAAGAAACATGGAATCGTTCAGAGGAAAACCGTATTGGACAAATTGGGGAGACAGATATTCGCTGACGATCTGATCCGCCGCCAGGAACGCCGTATCCACACGGCGCCGCGGGCCTCCGTCCTTCGCCCGGAAAGCCCCCAAAAGCGGAATTACCGGCGCCTCCGCGCGAAAGGGAAAACCCAGCCGGGAAAAAGATTCCTTCAATTCTTCGCCACCGCACACGGCGCCCGTCAAAAATTCCTTAAAGAAGTCCCGGCGAAGGACCGGCATGGCCTGAGACATGTATTTCCGGACATTTTCACGCAGGCCTTTTTCCTGCATGATATGGTCCAGTTCATAGACTGCTTTGCGCACGGCCTGGATCAGTACCTCCGTATCCTCCAGTTTCAGGATGTAATCCACCACGTTTTTGCTGTCGCGGATGACCTTCCTTGCGGATTCCATGGATTCGTTGCCCGTTATGAATATAGTTCGGCAGTCCTTCCATTTCCTGCATACGAGCTGATTTACATCGTAACCCGTCATTTTAGGCATATAAATATCCGTAACCAGAATGTCGATGCGTTCAGAAAGTTTTTCCGGAATCTGGGAGGAATACTGGCATTTATCCACATTCAGCTCGTTCTTAAAGGCATCGGACAGCATTTCAAAATAACTGTTCAGGATGATCGGCTCGTCATCCACCAAAAGCAAGCGATACATCGCTATCCCTCCAACGGTATGAAAATTCGCACGAGAAAGCCGTCTTTCGTATTTTGAAGCTGAAGGGCGTCCCGCCGGCCATACTTCAGCCAAAGGCGCTGATACACATTGAAAAGGCCCGTATGATCCTGCGGTTCTTCCCGGAGAAAAGAGGCCCGGATTTCCTGCAGCCGCTCTTCCGGAACGCCGGGGCCGTTGTCTACGACGGAAATAACGAGCGCCTCCTGTTCTCGGGCGCAGGAGATCTGCAGCCTGCCCCCTGCTTCCATCTCCCGGAAGGCATGCTTATATGCGTTTTCCACCAGAGGCTGGATCACCATGCGGGGAACCATTATCTGCATAGCTCCTTCATCGGGGGATTTTATCTGTACATCCACTCTATCCCCAAAACGGATCGATTGAATTTCGAGATATGACTTGGCAAATTCCATTTCCATGGAAAGCGGCTCCATATCCCGCCTGTTCTGGGTCACATAGTGAAAATATTCCGAAAGCGCTTTCGTCATCTGCAAAGCGGAATCCGTATCCCCGCTGCGGATGGAATGAGCGATCACGCTGAAGCTGTTATAGAGAAAATGAGGAGATATCTGCACCTGCAGCTGCCTGAGCTCCGTATTCTTCAGGCGAATCTCCTTCGCATAGTTTTCGTCGATCAGCCGCTTCAGCCTTCTGACCATTGTGTTGAAGCAGCGGATCAAAAACGAAAATTCATGATTGCCTTTATATCGGATCTGAATGTCCAGGTCGCCTTCCTGCACTTTAACAAAGGCTGTAAGCAGTTTATCCAGCGGCTTTTTGATCATCCTGCGGCAGAAAACAGCGATCCCTACGGCAGCACACAGCACACAGAAGCCGATCCCCCACAAAAAAATCCGATATTTCAGGATAGGCCCTGTGATAACGGAAAGAGGCTGGTAAGAAGCTATGGTACAGTCCAACAGTTCGGAATATACCAAAGAGACGATATAATCCTCCCCCTGGTAGCTGCGCTCCTGGATAACAGGGCGCCTGCTGCCCGTCTCCGTATGCTGCAGGCTCTTCCACATCGCTTCTCCCCGCTCGGAATTCATGTCTGAAACGGAGTAGAAGCCTTCGCCGAACAGAAGGAATTCCACTCCCTGCTCCCGAACCGCCCAAAGCACGGGAAACATATCCGTATTCCATTCAACAAGCATACATAATTGAGATGAACACGCGGAAGAAAGCTGAAAAGCTACTGTAGTATATATAGTTCCATTATATTTAAATATAGATCGTTTCGATTGTAGCGCAAGACCGTATATTTCCACTTCTTCCTTCGTCAGATTTGTTCGAAAATAGCCTTCATAACCTATTTCTGCCTGCAAAGATGGGATATACAGCCGTGCACTTGATATAAGAATA
>URRG01000427.1 GCA_900550095.1 uncultured Oscillospiraceae bacterium | reverse complement strand
CTATGTATGACTACGCCCATCCCATCGAGGACGCATTGGAGGGGATCACCCATTCCCTCTGCAGCCTGGAATTTGAGGACCACAGACCCCTTTACGACTGGGTGATCGAGCATATCGATCTGCCTTCCAAGCCTCGTCAGATCGAATTTGCACGGCTGGGAATCAACAATACCGTCATGAGCAAGCGGAAGCTCCGCTATCTGGTAGAGAACAATATTGTCAGCGGCTGGGATGATCCCCGTATGCCCACCCTTTGCGGCCTCAGGCGCCGGGGCTATACGCCGGCGGCTATCCGAAATTTCTGCGAGCGCGTAGGTGTGGCGAAGGTCAACAGCACCATTGAGTACAGCTTTTTGGAGCACTGCCTCCGGGAGGATCTCAACGAAAACGCCCCCAGAGCCATGGCTGTTCTGCGGCCTGTAAGGCTTACTATTACCAACTATCCCGAAGATAAAACAGAAATCTTTGAGGTTGAAAACATTCCCGGAAAGCCAGAGGCGGGAACCCGCACCGTTACTTTCTCTCGGAACCTGTGGATCGAGAGAGAGGATTTCCTGGAAGAGCCCGTGAAGGGCTATTTCCGGTTGTTCCCCGGCAACGAAGTGCGCCTGAAGACGGCCTATGTGGTGCGCTGCACGGGCTGTGTCAAAGATGCGGAAGGCAATATCACAGAGGTGCTGGCGGAATATGACCCGGAGACACGGGGCGGCAATACGCCCGATGGCCGCAAGGTAAAGAGCACTATTCATTGGCTGGATGCTGAAACGGCTCTGGATGCGGAGATCCGTCTCTATGACAGCCTGTTTACCGTTCCGGATCCGGACGGAGAAGAGTATCTGAAGGTGCTCAATCCCGATTCCCTGCAGGTGCTTACCGGCAGCAAGGTGGAGCCTTTCCTGAAAGATGCCGCGCCTGAATCCGCGTATCAGTTTATGCGGCAGGGGTATTTCTGTGTGGATAACACAGATAGCAGCCCTGAACACTTGGTATTTAACAGAACGGTTTCCCTAAAGGACGGCTTTAAGAAAAAGAAGTAAGCAGCGGAATATTATCGGTAAATGGTCTGCAGATTTGCGGGCTGGAAAACAGAATACAGAAAACGGCAAAGATAAAAACACGTCCCGGTTGGTAGTCCGGGAGCAGCGGCGCTGTCAGTAACCTGCCTCCTTGGTTGTCCCTTCTTTGCATACGTGCAAAAAGGAGGCAATTTCCATGACGGCAGATAAATCCAAATTGACCGTTTTGTTTGAGGCGCCATTTTGGATCGGGCTTTACGAGAGAGAATCGAAAGGTCGGTATCAGGTCTGCAGGATCGTTTTTGGTGCAGAGCCCAAAGAGTATGAAGTATACGCCTTTCTGCTGGAAAACTGGAGTAAGCTTCGGTTCAGCCCTTCTCTGGAGTCGCGTGCTGAAGCGGAGAAGCGGATAAATCCCAAACGAATGCGCCGTATGCTCCGCAGGGAGATGAAAGCATCACGGCCGGGCACAAAAGCTCAGCAAGCCCTGAATCTTCAGCGAGAGCAGGGAAAAGCTCAGCGCCTTCAGCAGGTTCGCAGTAGAAAGGAAGAGCAGAGAGAACGGCAATTTGAGCTGCGCAGGGAAAAACACAAGAAAAAGCACAGAGGGCGCTGACCGCCGCTCCTCTTGTGCAGCAGACTGCAGAAAAGGCCCCGGGGCATCCCGGGGCTTTTTGTTCAGCAACGGACAAAGTATATGTATGCGGGGTAAAGGTTATTCACAGGAAGAAGAGGGCGGCGTTTCCAGCGTTCCAGACCAGCCGAGGGAAACATAGAAAGGCCGGACATCCATTGCAGGCAGTATACGCTCCAGCAGGTCTGCTGTTCTGAACCGCAGGCTGGAGGTATTTGCACAGGGATGGCAGGCGAACAGAGGACTTTCGGCTATGTCCTGGTCTATCAGCAGGCGGACTCGGTGTTCCCTGTCAAAAAGGAGGCCCAGAACACTGGCTGAGCCGGGAGCCGTATGCAGAAAATGTTCCATATGGGCGGGGTCGGCAAAGGAAAGGCGGGCGGAACCGATCTGCCGGGAAAGCTCCTTTGTGCGGAAGGGCTTTTTCCCCGGCATAAGGAGAAGATAGAATTTCGTCTTCTGGCGGTTGCAGAGAAACAGATTTTTGCAGATGTGAGCGCCCAGCCGTTTTTCCACCCTTTCACAGTGATCGATAGAGGGCGCGGCCTCATGGTCGAGGCGTTCAAAGAAAATCCCCAGGGAATCCAGAAACGCATAAACAGCCTGCTCGCTGGCGGAGCGGTCGGCTACGTTCTCCGGCTTCCCTGTATACAGGATCGGATCGATCCATATATCCTCTTTATTCATACAGCTCATAAGCGGTCTCCTTTTCCTTCATATGGAAGCGGATCCTGAATG
>URRG01000426.1 GCA_900550095.1 uncultured Oscillospiraceae bacterium | reverse complement strand
GCCTGCGGCCCCCTCCTCTTTGCCTCTTTTCGTTTCCCAGCTCTCGGCCCCCACATCGGCGTATCACTCAGCGTATGCGGTTTGCAGCTTACCGGTTACCGCAAACCGCCGCGCCGTTTTTCCTTTTTTCGCTGTGAAATGAGTATCTTTTCTATCCCTTTGATGGAAAGACAGTATTTTTCAGACAGCGCCTCCATTCCCGCGCCGTTTTCATATTCCCTGAAAAGAGCCGCGTCCCTTTCTGCAAACAGCTCCTTCGCGCCGTTCCTGCTTCCCCAGGATTTTCTGGCGCGGCTCGGGATATACAGGTATTCGCCGTCTACATACTTCTGGATTTCTTTCACCAGCTCGGCAGGCAATATGCTTGCTGCAGATTTATAGCTCATTTTGCTCTCCTTATCCAGTAGTTCCAAATAAGATAAGGCACAGCAAAAGCTACCGCAACAATCAGACTGAGACAGATTTCATCGCAATAGCCTTTGCTATGCGATCTTTTTTGAGCAGTACCCGCATACAATATCATCTCCGCAAAATATAATCACTATGAAGCAGGCGGCGGGCTCCGCGGCCTCTTCCGCCTTCCTTCAAACGGCTTACATCCGTATTATATGTTTCCGCGCTTCGGTTGTAAAGGCTTAAAGGCCGTAAAAGCTGCAAAGGGACTGGCTACCGCTTCCCTGCGGCAGGAACAGCCGCGGAAAAGCCCCCAATCCGCGGGACGGCCCAAGGCATCCCTTCAAAAGCCTTCGGCCGCGCTTCAAAGCTCTTCCCCGCCGGAACAAGGGCCCAAGAGCCGGCTCTGCGCCTCCCGGCCTTCTCAGCGCTCTGCAAAGCCAGGCCGGAGCCTTTGGGACCGCTTTTGGCCGCCGGGAACTGAACCGGCCCGCCGGATGCAGAGGCGCTTCGCCCCATAAAGCGTTTATCTCCCGCTTCCCGCAGCGCCCCCGCGGACCTGAACCGAGGCTTTCAGCTTTTTCAGCTTTGGGCTGGGCTCCGGCATGTATCCGCATCCGCTTTGCCTCCTCCGGATACGCCCCATTCCCTCAGCCTTTCCGTAAAGCGCAGGGGCTGGGAACGCTTCCTGAGCTGTTCCGTCCGCCGGGCGGAATAGGCGATGTATATGCAGAATATGTACGGCATCCCCAGGTTCGTCTCCAGCAGGGAGTTCACCACAAGGGGCCGCAGCTTTTCCCCCAGGCCGGCGAAGCCCGCGCTGCGCACGCCGCCCAGAAGGAGCCCCGCCTCCCAGCCAAACTGCACCAGTATGCCGATGGCCAGGAGCCATGGGATTCGGACGCGAAGGCCCGGGTCCTTCTGGCGCAGGTTCCAGAGGATAAGCCCCAGATACCCTATAAAGAGAAGGAGCGCCATATACCCGTGATAGGCTCCCGTGGTGCGCTCTATGATCACCGGCTCTCCCGCGCCGAAGGTATCCGCCAGAAGCGGGCAGCAGAACCACCAGGAAAGAATCAAAAGCGACCACTCGAAGAGCCGTTCATCCCGGGAGATCCAAAGCCAGATCCACACGAAATTGGTAAAGCCGTAGCTCATAGACATCCACAGCAGCACCCAGAAAAGGCTGTGCCCCTCTGAAATGGAACGGGAATGGCACACCAGATGAAAAATCCCGTAATCCACCGCCATATACAGAATCCCCGCCAGAGCACCTGCCAGAAAACAGGCGTATTTTTTCCTCCAGATCAGCATCGCCCCCAAAAGAAGCAGAAATCCCATATCCAGCCAGATATAAACAGGGTCGAACTGCCGCCGCGCAATGATCTCCGCCATAAAACATCCCTCTTTTCAATACAATCCGTATACTATAAATATAGTAATACAAAAATTGCGGAACCCAGGGACCCTTCTTCCGCTTTTCAGCGGCTACAACCAGAGGGCCGCCGGACCTGCCGTGCCTTCCGCATTCCCGAAAAAACACGGGGATCGCTTATCCCTGTCTTTGATTCTATACGTTTTGTATATTAAATATATAAATAAACTATTAGACAAACCTCAATTCCCAGCCTCCCGCGCCGCTGCCTCCGCCTTTCGGTCTGCCGCCTTGCCCTCCCGCCGTCTCGCCGCTTTATCGCCCTGCTGTTTTGTTGCTTTCCCGTTCTATCCCCTGCAAGAGCTTGCCAGTCTGTCAAGAGTTTGTAAGCTCCTGTAAAAGTCTATTCAGGATAAACGCTAAAGCTATATGGAAGCGATATTAGAGGGCGAGGCGATCTCATGCCAGAAGGGGGCCGGCATATCCCGCCTGCCCTTCTCCCACTCCTCCGGGTCAAAGGGAAGCCATGCCTCGTCCAGTTCCTCCACGGTATCCGCCTCCCCGCAGAGATACGCCCTCAGCCTTTCCGCTGCTATGGAAATTACTCCAGACGAGAAGAATCCCACCGCCAGC
>URRG01000425.1 GCA_900550095.1 uncultured Oscillospiraceae bacterium | reverse complement strand
GGCTGAAAGGGATCTGCAGAGGAAGAAGGTCGTGCCGCCCCGGAGCCCCGCGCGAGGAGCGCGGCGCGGCCCTGCGTTAAAGGGGAACAGAGCGGCGCACGTTGCGCAATTTGGGTGGTACCGCGGGCTTTTCCGTCCCATTGTGGATGGAGAAGCCTTCTTTTTTTGCCGGTTCACTCTAACCCGGCGCCGCTTTTGAAAACATACGGAGGGATCAGGATGGAACAGAAAAGCATGGAGTACTGCATGGAGCAGCTTATGAAGCTTTGCTCCATACACAGCCCCAGCGGCATGACGGAGGAAGCCGCGGATTACCTTATGGAAGAGCTCTCCCGGTTGGGCTACGCCCCGGAAAAGACCCGCAAGGGCGGCGTGGTGGTATGCCTTGGGGGCTGTGAGAAGGAAGAGAAAAACGGGCTGTTTATGATGGCCCATATCGACACTCTCGGGGCAGTGGTAAGCTCCATAAAGGAAAACGGCAGGCTGGAGCTTTCCCCGGTGGGAGGCCTGCAGGCCAACAACTGCGAAGCAGAAAACTGCGTGATCCGCACCCGGTTTGACGGCGAATACACCGGTACGCTGCAGCTTGCAAATGCTTCCGTCCATGTAAACGGCGAATACGGGGAGACACGCAGGAATTTTTCCAATGTGGAAGTGGTGATCGACGAGCCTGTTTCCTCCAAAGAAGAGGTTCGGGCCCTTGGAATCGAAGCAGGGGATTTCGTTTGCTTTGATCCTAGAACGGTGATCACCAAAAGCGGCTATATCAAAGGCCGCTTTCTGGATGATAAGCTCAGCGCGGCCATTCTTCTGGCCTATGCCAGAGAGCTCCGGGAAAAGGGACTGACGCCGAAGAGAAAGGTGTATCTGCATTTTACAGTGTATGAGGAGGTAGGCCACGGCGCTTCCGCTTCTGTTCCCGAGGATGTGTCGGAGGTGCTCAGCGTGGATATGGGCTGCGTAGGCGACGGTCTCTCCTGCACGGAGCGGGAGGTTTCCATCTGTGCCAAGGATTCTGTGGGCCCCTATGATTACGGCGTGACCACGGCCTTGGTGAAGGCGGCAAAGGAGAAGGGCCTCAGCTATGCGGTGGATGTATATCCCTATTACGGTTCCGATGCGGATGCCAGCCTGCGGGCGGGTTACGATGTGCGCCACGGCCTCATCGGCGCGGGGGTCTATGCCTCCCACGGCTATGAGCGCTCTCATAAAGAAGGTGTGGAAAATACCTTCGAGCTTCTGATGGCTTATACAGTGTAGGGAAAGGCCCATAATGAGGCTTTGGAAATACTGCGGTTGAAGGGAGCGGAAGGGAAATGGTCATCCGAAGAGCAAAAAAAGAGGATGCCGTCCAGCTGAAAGAGCTGTATTTTCGCCACCTGACGTCCTCCCCTCCCGAAGAGGAGCAGGATATGGGAAAATGGGCGGAAGCGCTGGAACGCTTTGAAAGGAGCGACACATATTACCTGCTCGTAGGAGAAGAGGAAGGAAAGCTGGTTTCATCCGTAACCCTTGTGATCATCGAAAATCTCACCCATAACCGCAGGCCCTATGCCGTGATTGAGAATGTGGTCACTCATGCCTCTTATAGGGGCAGGCACTTTGCCACCGCCCTGATGGAAAAAGCCGCAGAAACGGCAAGGGAGCATGGTTGCTATAAGATTATGGTCATGACGGGCTCCAAGCGTAAAAGCACCCTGGATTTTTATAAAAACTGCGGATACAGCGCCACGGAGAAAACGGGCTTTCTAAAGCGCCTGTGAGGTCTTCTGAGGACCCGGTCCCTCAGAAAACTATGAGCCCCATGATTGCATACACCATACAAATGAAAGATAGGAGTTTTTATTATGCAGTGGACAGGATTAAATGAACTGCGCGAAAAGTATTTATCCTTTTTTGAAGAGAAAGGCCATCTGCGCCTTCCCAGCTTTTCGCTGATCCCCAAGGATGACAACAGTCTTCTTCTGATCAATTCCGGCATGGCGCCCATGAAGAAATATTTTACCGGCGAGGTGACGCCTCCCCGCAAACGGGTGACGACCTGCCAGAAGTGCATCCGCACCGGCGATATCGAAAATGTTGGCATCACCGACCGGCACGGCACCTTCTTTGAAATGCTGGGCAACTTTTCCTTCGGGGATTATTTCAAGAAGGAAGCTATTCCGTGGGCTTGGGAGTTCTGCACGAAGGTTTTGGAAATGCCGGTGGAAAAGCTCTGGGTGACCATTTACCTGGATGACGACCAGGCCTACGAAATCTGGACGAAAGATGTGGGAGTGGATCCTTCCCATATCGTCCGCCTTGGGAAGGAAGACAATTTCTGGGAACATGGCTCCGGCCCCTGCGGCCCCTGCTCGGAAATTTATTTTGACCGCGGGGAAAAGTATGGGTGCGGTTCTCCCAACTGCGGGGTA
>URRG01000424.1 GCA_900550095.1 uncultured Oscillospiraceae bacterium | reverse complement strand
GGGCTTTCCTGGTGTGTAAGGTGTACTATGTAACAGCCAAAACTGGATTACATGGATTCAGCTTACCGCCCGCAGACTCGCGGTGCAGGCAGACATAAGAATGGATAAGGAAGGCGTGCCCGGCGCTGTCTGAAAGCCGGAGATATCCGCCGGTATTTCAGAGGCTGTCTTTTTCCGCTCTTGCAGGCATACCGGAAAGGCCGGAACACTCAGCGTATCACGCGGACTCGGATAACTTCCTCCTGAGCCTGGATGGAGGCGAGAGTCTCCTCCGTCACGTCGCCGGTGACGTCCAGCATCGTATAGGCGTAGTCTTTTTTTGATTTGCTGGACATGTTCTCAATGTTGATGCCGGCCTTGGCCGCAGCTCCGGAGAAGGAGCTGATAGTGTTGGGCGTATTCCTGTGCAGGATACAGATCCTGGTCCCTTCCCTGGGCATGGAGACCGCCGGGAGATTCACGGAATTTTTGATATTGCCGTTTTCCAGATAATCGATCAGCTCATCTGCCGCCATACAGGCGCAGTTGTCTTCGCTTTCCGGAGTGGAAGCGCCTAAATGGGGAACAGCGATAACCCCTTCGGTATCCAGCAGGTCGTCGTCAGGGAAATCGGTGATATAAGCGGAAACCTTGCCAGAGGCCAGAGCGGCCTTGATATCGGGGGTACTCACCAGATCGCCCCGGGCAAAATTCAGGATCCGCACACCGTCTTTCATTTTAGCGATGGTTTCGGCGCTGATCATTTCTTTTGTGTCGGGAGTCAACGGCACATGGACGGTGATGTAATCGCACTTTGCATAGATTTCATCCCTGGT
The DNA here is from genome assembly GCA_900550095.1 of uncultured Oscillospiraceae bacterium. Taxonomy (GTDB): domain Bacteria; phylum Bacillota; class Clostridia; order Oscillospirales; family Acutalibacteraceae; genus UMGS1264. The sequence continues at coordinate 1,600 of URRG01000424.1, read as the reverse complement.
GGTGGCGTGGTGGATGGCTCTGGAAAGCCCCCAGGCCGCGTCTACGGAGAGGAAGGGGTCATGGCCGTACACTTCCATCCCCAGGCTTTTGGCGGCGTTGGCGACCATGGCGCCGATAGCGCCCAGACCAATGACACCCAAGCTCTTGCCCTTGATTTCGGGGCCCACAAAAGCGCTTTTTCCTTTTTCTACGAGCTTGCTTACCTCAGCCCCTTTGCCCTTGAGGGTTTTGGCCCACTCAATAGCGGGGACGATCTTCCGGGATGTAAGGAATAGACCGGCCAGAACCAGTTCCTTTACAGCGTTGGCGTTAGCTCCCGGCGTGTTGAAAACCACGATACCGTTTTCGCTGCAGCGTTCCAGAGGGATGTTGTTCACGCCGGCTCCCGCTCTGGCGATGGCCAGAAGCTCGGGATTGAATTCCATCTCGTGCATGGAGGCTGAACGTACCAGAATAGCGTCCGGGTTCTGTACGTCGGATGCGCAGGTATACGCGTCGCTGAAGCGGCTGGTTCCCACCTCCGAAATTTTATTTAAGCACTGGATTGTATACATATGTCACTGATTCTCCTTCTCAAACGCAGCCATGAAGTCCACAAGCTTTTCTACGCCCTCTACAGGCATAGCATTATAGATAGAGGCGCGCATTCCGCCCACGGAGCGATGGCCCTTCAGGTTAACAAAGCCGGCTTCTGCGGCGGCCTTTACAAATTTGGCATCCATATCGTCGTTGCCTGTTACAAAAGGAATATTCATCAGAGAACGGTCCTCCGGCACAACGGTGCCATGGAACATCGAGGACTGATCTAAAAAGCTGTAAAGCATATTAGCTTTCTTTTCATTGATCTTTTTCATTTCTTCCAGGCCGCCGACGGTGTTCTTCAGCCAATCCAGCACCAGCATAGCCATATAGATGGAATAGCAGGGGGGCGTGTTGAACATGGAACCGTTATCTGCATGCGTCTGATAGTTGAACATGGTGGGGGTGATATCCATTGCATGGCCGATCAGATCCTCGCGGATAATAACCACCGTCAGGCCCGCAGGCGCCAGGTTCTTCTGAGCGCCTGCATAGAGAAGGGCGAATTTGCTCACGTCGATAGGTTCGCTGACAATGCAGGAAGAGATATCGGCCACCAGAGGCACGCTGCCGGTTTCAGGCAAGGTGTGGAATTTGGTTCCGTAAATGGTGTTGTTGAGGCAGATGTGGAAGTAATCCGCGTCGGGGGTGAAGGCGGAAGGATCCAGCTTCGGGATATAGGAGAAAGTTTTATCTTTTGAGGAAGCCACAACATTGGCTTCTCCATAACGGGCGGCTTCCTTATATGCCTTTGTGGCCCATTGGCCGGTCAAAACGAAGTCGGCCTTGCCGCTTTTTGTCATCAGGTTCATGGGGACCATGGCAAACTGGGAGGAAGCACCGCCCTGCAGGAAGAGAACCTTATAGGAATCAGGGATGTTCATCACGTCGCGGAGCAAACTTTCTGCTGAATCGATAATGCCCTGATAGACTTTTGAACGGTGAGACATCTCCATAACGGATTGGCCGCTGCCCTGATAATCGAGCATTTCATCCGCGGCGCGGCGGAGAACCGGTTCC
>URRG01000423.1 GCA_900550095.1 uncultured Oscillospiraceae bacterium | reverse complement strand
CATTGCATTCCCGGACACGGCGGGCGATCAGCTGATTATATTGGCCTCCGAAATCGATTACAAGAACTTTTTCATTACCTGCCATAGAGCCTTTTCCCATCCTTTGCTTATTGTTTTACCCTTTACTCCACCGTTACAGATTTTGCCAGATTCCTGGGCTTATCAATATCGCAGCCCTTCATGGAAGAAACATAATATGCAAAAAGCTGCAGGGGCACCACCGCCAGAGACGGCAGCATGATATCGCAGATTTCCGGCACATAGATCACATGGTCCGCCGTCTGTTCAATATGTCTGTTTCCTTCCGTCGTCAGCCCTAACACCACAGCCCCTCTTGCTTTGACCTCCTTGACGTTGCTCATCATTTTCTCGAAAAGCGCCTTCTGCGTGGCCAAAGCGATCACCAGGGTTCCGTCCTCCACAAGGCTGATGGTGCCGTGCTTCAGTTCTCCCGCCGCGTAAGCGTCCGAGTGAATATAGGAAATCTCCTTCAGCTTCAGAGAGCCCTCAAGAGACATAGCATAATCCAAATTACGCCCAATGAAAAACACATCCCTCACATTGAAGAAAAGAGACGCCAAATACTGGACGTTTTCCTTGTGCCTGAGGGTCTCCTCCACAAGATCGGGGAGACGTTCCAAATCCCGGATATATTCCGCATACAGCTCAGGCCCAACCGTTCCCAGCAGTTCGCCCATATACACTGTCAGCAGATACACCACCGCAAGCTGAGCGCTGTATGCCTTGGTAGTAGCCACGGCGATCTCCGGGCCGGCCCAGGTATAGATCACGTCGTCGGACTCGTTGGCGATGGAACTCCCCACCACATTGACAATGGAAAGGGTCCTGGCTCCACGGCGCTTGGCCTCCCGAAGAGCGGCCAGCGTGTCCGCCGTCTCGCCCGATTGGCTGATCACCAGCACGAGCGTATTTTCATCCACCATGGGGGCTCTATACCGGAATTCGGAAGCGATATCTACCTCTACAGGGATACGGACAGTCTTTTCCATCACATATTTGGCGATGACCCCCACATGATAGGCAGAGCCGCAGGCCACAATATATATACTTCGAAGCTTTTCCAAATCTTCCCGGGTAAGAGAGATCGAATCCAGGACAATTCTTCCGTTTTTCAGCCGTGGAGAGATCGTATCCCGAAGCACTTTAGGCTGTTCCATGATCTCCTTGGCCATGAAATGCTCATAGCCTCCTTTTTCCGCAGCGGAAACATCCCAATCCACATGGAAAAGTTCCTTCTGCACAGGCTCCTTATCCATATTGTAGAAGGAGACGGCTCCTCTCTGGAGAACGGCGATCTCCTGATCGTTCAGACGGTATATATCCCTTGTCCTTTCCAGGATAGCAGGGACATCGGAAGCGATATAGTTTTCCCCGTTCCCCACGCCTACGATAAGGGGACTGTCTTTCCGCACAGCTACCAGCTGATCGGGATAATCCTGACAGATGACCCCCAGGGCATAGGAGCCCTCTACATGGCGGAGGACCTGGATAACAGCATCCAGAACATCGCCCTTGTAATAGTATTCCAGAAGCTGAGCCACTACTTCCGTGTCGGTCTCCGACACGAAGCACACGCCCTTTCGCACAAGGCGCTCCTTTAAAGGCAGGTAATTCTCAATGATACCGTTGTGCACCACGGCAAACTTTCCGGAATCGCTCACCTGAGGGTGCGAATTGATATCGGAGGGCGCTCCATGGGTCGCCCACCGGGTGTGGCCGATCCCCAGCGTGCCGGGAGTCTTCTTCCCGCCGCAGATCAGTTCACTGAGAACCTTCAGCCTGCCTTTTGCCTTTGCCACCTGCAAATGCCCGCCGCTATAGAGGGCTACTCCCGCGGAATCATAACCGCGGTATTCCAGCTTTTCCAGCCCTTTTAAGAGAATGGGAGCCGCCTGCTCCTCTCCGATGTATCCCACAATTCCACACATACTGGATCTCCTTTCCAAATCGACGCCCCGGCTCACCAGAGAACTGCAGAACCGAATCTTTTACGGACGGTAGATTAAGTCTTCCCTAGCGGGCCCATTGGAAACCATCCCGATATGGACGCCCAGCTCTTTTTCTGCAAATTCCACATACCTTCTGGCGTTTTCCGGCAAATCTTCGTATTTGCGGATTCCACGGATATCGCATTTCCAGCCCGGCAGCACTTCCAGAATGGGCTTGCAGCGCTTCAGCTCGCTGGTAGTGGGGAAATGGTCGATACGCTTGCCATCCAGCTCATAGGCTACGCATACCGGGATTTCATCCAGGTATCCAAGGGCATCCAACACCGTGAACGCCACTTCCGTCGCCCCCTGCACCCGGCATCCATACCGGCTCGCCACCAAATCCAGCCAGCCCATGCGGCGGGGCCGCCCTGTGGTCGCGCCGTATTCCCCCCCGTCTCCTCCGCGGCGGCGGAGCT
>URRG01000422.1 GCA_900550095.1 uncultured Oscillospiraceae bacterium | reverse complement strand
CTGCGGCTCCGGCGGCCGGAATTGCGCCGGGTTTCTTTCAGCAGCAGAATGTTGTTCCCAAGGAACAGAAAGAAATCTATGGAGGACCTGAACGGGCGGCGGTCAGGAAAGAGATTCCGCCCGTTATTCCGGCTGGCTTACAATCGTATAGTAGACCCGGGCCGTCACCCAGTAAATCCCTATATAGATGAGGGAAAACAGGATTGCGCATCCCAGGGTGCAGAATATGAACAGCTGCGTATTGGTGAGTCCCAGCGCCGTCAGAAGGCGGCTGATCACAGGGAACGCAAACGCGATATGGATCATCGCCGTCACAAGCGGCAGGAAAAACACGCTCATTACCTGAGAATGGATGGCCTTTTTTACCTCCCGGCGGCTCAGTCCCACCTTCTGCATGATCTCAAAGCGCTCTTTATCCTCATAGCCTTCGGAAATCTGCTTGTAATAGATAATCAGCACCGTAGCCATCATGAATAGGATCCCCAAAAAGATGCCCAGAAAGAAGAGTCCTCCGTAAAGTGCAAAGAAATCGCGGCGGGAACAGGAGCGGGACTCGATATATCCGCTGAAGCCTTCGCCTTCGTCTGGCATAAGCTGCTGGCTCAGCTTTTCATAGACGGCTTGTTCCCTCTCCTCCTGCACACCCAAGTCAAAACCGTAATAGAGCCTTATGAGAGAGGCGTTTTCCCCATAGGCATCCTTCTGCTTTTCTTCCAGCTCCTGCAGAACGGAGAAATCCTTCACCACCAGATAATACGCAGACACGATCTGAGAATCATCCGCACCATTGCCTGCAAGCTCTTCCAACGTGTCCCGGATGGAAAAGGTCCTGCCCAGAACACGCAGAGTATCCTGCCCGTATGCCTCCCGGCCGGCATACATGTATGCCTCCCCGTCATTCAAAGAAAGGTTCCGGCCCGTCATACGGTTGTAATCCTCCAGCGGGATAAAACTCAGCATTTTCACGCCGTCTAAATTGGCAGCGGAGGAAAGATCCACCGAGAATTCCGTTCCCCGCTGCTGTGCCGCAAAGGAAAGCACCCGATACCGAACAGTGTCCCTGGCCTCCAGCTTTTCCTCCTGCAGCACAGAGGAAACGGCGCCGTCCATCAGCCGGATATTCTTCTCCGAAAGATCATAGGCGGTAATAGCTATCTCTTTCGGATAACGGGTGTAGAGGGAATCCTCCATCCCGATATATAAGGATACCGTAGAGGATACCATCACCAGCACCGCTGTGGAAAGGATACAGATGTTGGCAAGCCCCACCGCGTTCTGCTTCATCCGGTATATCATGCCGGAAACAGAGATAAAATGACGCGTCTTGTAATAATAGCTTTTCTTTTTCCGCAAAATTTTCAGCACAGTGATGCTGCCGGCGGTAAATAAGCAGTATGTGCCGATGATGACCAGAATAACAGCTACAAAGAACATCAATAGAGCCGCCACAGGATCCGTAGTCATAATAGAGATGGCGTATCCGGCCCCCAGACAGAGGGCGCCGAACAGGGCTAAAAGCCATTTTGCCTTAGGCTCCTTTTCCCCCGTCTGCCCTCCCTTTAAAAGCTCCACAGGCTTTGCCACATGGATCTGGCGAAGCGTATGGAAAAGGATCAGCAAAAACAGGCAGAGAAAGAAAGCTGCCGTTTCAAAAACAGAAGACACAGGGACTTCAAACTGAAAGGCCACATCAAAGCGAAGCCACAGGGGAAGAAGCCAATAGAGCAATCCGCTGAAAAGGAGTCCCAGAAAAAGGCCGAAGAAAAGTCCTAAACAGGCTACATAGAGGGTTTCAAAAAACATTACGCCGGCAATATGGCGCTTTCCCATTCCCAAAATATTGAAAAGGCCGATTTCCTTTTTCCTGCGCTTCATCAGAAAACTGTTTGTGTAAAAGAGGAACACGGCCGAAAACAAAGCCACGACTCCGGAGCCGAATCCCAGAATGCTTTTCAGAACCGCGCCGCCGGCAATGCTTTCCAGCGCCGTGCTCCTGGATAAAGCTGAAATCACATAATACAGCATGACCGTGCCGATGCAGGTGAGGATATACGGCGTATACAGCTTTGCATTTTTCCGCAGGTTCATGGCCGCAAGCCGGGGATAGAGCTTCTTATTCATGGTATCCACCGCCCGTCGTCAGCATGGTAAGCGTATGAGAGATCTCTTCATACATGCGTTCGGAGGTCTTCTCTCTCCGGCAGATTTCATAGAAGACCTGCCCGTCTTTGATGAAAAGGATGCGTCCCGCATGGCTGGCCGCCTGGACGCTGTGGGTCACCATCAGGATAGTCTGCCCTTCCCGGTTGATATCGTCGAAAAGGGAAAGAAGCTCCCCGGAGGATTTGGAATCCAGCGCCCCTGTGGGCTCGTCGGCCAGAATCAGCCTGGGAGCCGTAATCAGGGCCCGGGCCACGGCGGCCCTCTGTTTCTGGCCTCCGGACACCT
>URRG01000421.1 GCA_900550095.1 uncultured Oscillospiraceae bacterium | reverse complement strand
GCCTGACCCGCCGTGCGGCTCAGACCGTAATGTATAAGGTCCTGGATACGCTGACCCGCCTTATTTCTCCCATTTTGGCGTTCACATCGGACGAAATTTGGCAGGCTATGCCTCACGACGCAGGCGCGGATAAAGAGAACGTCGTGTATAACGAGATGGCCGCTCCTGTGGCTCCTCCTGTGGACGAGGCCTTTATGGAGCGTTGGGATAAAATCCACCAGATCCGCGACGATGTGAAGAAGGCTTTGGAGATCGCCAGGACCAATAAGGTCATCGGCGCGGCTCTCGACGCTAAGATCGAGCTGTTCTGCCAGGGCGAGCTTTATGAGTTCGTCAAATCCGTTGAGGGCGAGCTGAAAGACGTATGCATCGTCTCTCAGGCAGAGGTGCACAATGCCGGCGAAGGCGAATACAAGGGAGAAGCCGTTCCCGGCCTTTCCGTGACGGTATCCCATGCGGAGGGTGAGAAATGCGCCCGCTGCTGGAGTTATACCCATACGGTGGGGACCTGCGAAAAGCATCCTGATCTTTGCAGCCGCTGCGCGGAAGTGCTCGGATAAATCAAAACAGAAAAAGGGCGGGCGAGGGTTCGCCCTTTTCTTTTGCGCGGAACGAATTCCCTGCGGCGGGCCAGGCTCCGCCCGTAAGGCAAGGAGGATGATTGTGATTGTAGTATCGTTTATTGCCGCCGCTGTGCTGGTGGGAATCGACCAGCTCACAAAATATCTGGCGGTGCAGTATGTGAAGCCCGCGGGTTCCATTTCTGTCATCGACGGTTTCTTTCAGCTGACCTACGTGGAGAATCGGGGCGCGGCCTTTGGAATGCTTCAGAACCAGAGATGGTTCTTCATCGGCATGACGGTGGTTTTGATTCTGGCGGCTTGTATTCTGCTGGTCAAGTACCGGCACCATACGTGGGCTTCTTATTGCTGCGCGGCTTTGATCATCAGCGGCGGCATCGGAAACCTGATCGACAGGATCGCTTTAGGCTATGTTGTAGATTTTCTTTCCTTTTCTATTTTTCCGCCGGTCTTTAATTTTGCGGATTGCTGCGTGACCATCGGGGCTTTATGCTTTGTGTATCATGTCCTGTTTGCAGAAAGAAAGGCGCGCTCCAGGCAAGAAGCGGGGGAGGCGGCTTCCGTTTCCTTTCAAGCGGGAGAAACAGGAGCGCCGTCGGAAGAAAAAACCGCAGGCGGCGAGGAAGGCGGCGGAAAATGACCGGCCAAGAAACCAATTTGCCTTCTGAGGAGAATACAGTTGCCTATCTGGAAGCTGCGGAAGGGGAGAGAGAGCTTCGGCTGGATCGCTTTTTGAGCCTGCGTCAGGAAAATCTCACCCGATCAGCGGCGGAAAAGCTTATAGAAGGAGGAAGAGTGCTCCTGAACGGGAAGCCTGCCTCCAAGAGCGCCAAGGTGCAGCCAGGGGATAGAGTGGCGTATTTCCTGCCGGAACCGGTGAAACTGGATGTGGCGCCGGAAGACATCCCTTTGGATATCGTCTATGAGGATGGCGATCTTCTGGTTGTGAATAAGCCGAAGGGGATGGTAGTGCACCCGGCGGCGGGAAATTATTCCGGAACTCTGGTGAACGCTCTTTTGTTCCACTGCGGGGAGTCTCTCTCGGGGATTAACGGGGTCATACGGCCCGGCATTGTGCACCGTATCGATAAGGATACAAGCGGCCTTCTGATCGTGGCGAAAAACGACAAGGCCCACCAGAAGCTGGCAGGGCAGATCAAGGAACACAGCTTTACCCGGGAGTATGAAGCCGTGGTGCATGGAAATATCCGTGAAGAGGAGGGCGTGGTGGACGCCCCCATAGGCCGCCATCCTGCGGATCGGAAAAAGATGGCGGTGACGGAAAGAAATTCCCGAAATGCAGTCACGCATTTCTCAGTGCTGGGCCGGTATCCGGGTTTTACCCATCTTCGCCTGCGCCTGGAGACGGGCCGCACCCATCAGATCCGCGTCCATATGGCGTATTTAGGCCACCCTGTGGCCGGGGATCCTGTATACGGCCCTAAAAAGCCGGAGCCCGGCCTGCAGGGCCAATGCCTGCACGCCCGCGTCATTGGGTTCATACATCCTTCTACGGGGGAATATATGGAATTTGACAGCGGTTTGCCTCCTTATTTTACGGCGTTTCTGGAAAAACTGCGCAGACGTTCCTGAACAGCCTTCAGAAAGAGAGCGGAGGACATTCATAACTTTCGTATCGGATGCGGAGGGAGGAAAACGGGATGGAAAAGGAATCTGCGCAGATCAAATTTCTCATAGGCGTGGCGTTGATCCTGGCGGCGCTGGTGATCGGCTACAACGCCTTCTATATCCCGGATGCCGTTCCTTTTGGGCAGATATCCACAGACGGCTCCGCTCCGGCTTCTTCCGGGGGCGGAGGGGAGACCGAAGAGGGAGATTCCCCAATGGTCTCCATCAACCAGGCAGGCGCAGAGGAACTGGATACTCTGCCG
>URRG01000420.1 GCA_900550095.1 uncultured Oscillospiraceae bacterium | reverse complement strand
TGTAAAATTGCCGCACAGTTTTGATGGATTACGAGTTTAAAAGGAAAATGGCATTGCCTGCACGGACCGGCGTTCTTCTGCCGACGGCATCATGCTCCGAAGGAATCATTTGTACGTCCGGCGGTAAAGGACATAGGAATATACGATGGGCGGAACAAGCATAAGACCCACGGCCAGGAAAAGAAGCAGCTCCTGACGCAGCAGTCCCGCGGCTATGATGAGGAATCCTCCCACGACCCAAAGCTTTCCGCCGAAGCGGTGCGTTTTCGTCCAGTTTTCTTCGTCGTTCAGCGTCCACGGAAGGCGGATGCCCACCGTATAGCTGGGGCGGCATTTGGGAAGATAATTTCCTACGACGACGATCAGAAAGCCGGTTGCCATCGAAACAGGCAGAGAGGGATCCAACGGCTGGGAAAGGGCATTCAAATATGTAATGGCGCTGGTAATAAGGGAGAGAAGGGGGACCGTCCAGTGGCCTATGGCCAAAAGGCTTCTGTGAAGACGCACGTTTTTGGGATCATTGTGCAGCATGAACCAGAGGACTGCATTCAGCGCAAGCAGGCCACCCGGGATCCCAAAGACCGCCATGGCTTTAGGGCTCCATCCGTTGGGGGTTCCGTCGGCGCCCCAGTGGGTCGCGATCTGTTCCGGGAGCTGTTCATAGACGGAAAGCCCAAAAAGAATGGGAAGCAGGCATACCCCGCATGAGATCCAGAAGGAAGATCCGCGCCAAAAGGATTTCCGGCTATCTTTCCTGTTTTGGGAGGTCTCCTCTTCAGTCCCCTGTTTTTCCGCCGGGAGCTTCTCCTGCCCCTGCACGTTCGTGTTCCGTTTCATCATCGGTATTTCCTCCTTTGAATTGAGAAAACCAGAGCATAAGCTCTTCAAATACAGAGATATTCAAATCGTAGTAAATGAAGTTCTTCCGCCTCGTTTCCGTAATGAGCCCGGCTTTTTTCAGCAGGGAGAGGTGGTAGGAGACGGTAGCTCCCGAAAGGGAAAAGCGGGAGGAGATTTCCCCGGCGGAAAGCCTACCGTTTTTCAGGAGAACGAGGATATCTCTTCGAACGGGATCTGAAAGCGCTTTGAATGTTTCAGGGAATCCCAACGGTTTCCCACCTCCTTGCTGGAATTTAGAAAATTTTCTAAACAGATTCTAATACGGGCGAAAGGAAAAAGCAATAGTATTTAGAAATTTTTCTAAACTCCTGTATCCGCCTTGGAATACGCCTGTTCTGCGGCGCTGCGGCATACGGTTTTCCAAAAACCATCGGGCTTGCCGAGGCTTTGAGAAGTGTCCAAACCTCACGTACGGAGGATTTTGCACGGAATAAAGGGATTTCCGCATCTTGGGCAGGGTGGAAATTTTTTCGGAATCTTCTGCAGTGCATATGAAAAGAGACGCCGGCGCATGATATTCTAAAACAAACAGGGCCCGGAGCCCTGCGGGAAACCGGAAAAGGAGAGAAACCATGCAGTATGAGCAGTTGGCGGAGGAGATCCTCCGTCTGACAGGAGGGAAGGAAAATATCCGCAGCGCGGCTCACTGCACCACGCGCCTGCGGCTGGTTTTAGCGGATGATTCCAGGCTGCAGAAGGCGGAGATCGAAAAACTCCCGGGGGTAAAGGGATCCTTCATGAACGCCGGACAATATCAGATCATTTTGGGGCAGGGGCATGTGAATAAGGTCTTTGCGCATATGATGGGAGAAGGCATGCACAGCTCCGATTCAGAGGAACTGAAACGGGAGGCTGCAGGGAAGCTGGGGTGGTTCCAGCGTTTCGCCAGGACCCTTTCCAACATCTTTGTCCCCATTATCCCGGTGATCGTGGCCAGCGGCGTGCTGATGGGCGTTTTGGGGATGCTGTCGGCCTTTCATACCGTGGATACGGAAAGCGGCGTATATCAGCTTTTGGACATGTTTTCCAACGCCGCCTTTACGTTCCTTCCCATTCTGATCGCCTTTTCGGCCGCCAAAGAGTTCGGCTGCAACCCCTATCTGGCCGCCGCTTTGGGAGGCATCATGGTGCATCCCTCCCTGCAGAACGCATGGGATATGGGCAAGGCCGGGCAGGTTACGGAATATATGGACGTATTCGGCCTGCAGGTGGCGAAGATCGGCTATCAGGGGACAGTGCTTCCCATTCTGCTGGCGGTCTTGGTCATGGCGTTTCTGGAAAAGCGGATCCGGAAAATCGTTCCCAATGTGCTGGATATCCTGCTGACGCCCTTTTTCACTCTTCTGCTTACAGGCGTCGTGACCTTTTTTGTGATCGGTCCCGTTGGGCGGGCGGTTGGAAACGGCATATCCTTTGTGCTGACCTTCTTCTATGAAAAGCTGGGAGCCTTGGCCGGCATTCTTTTCGGCGGGGCGTATTCCCCCATCGTTATCACGGGCATGCATCACAGCTTTCATGCGGTGGAGACCCAGCTGATCTGCATATTTTTTCGCAGCATTACGAATTGTGCTTACATCGCATCCGTA
>URRG01000419.1 GCA_900550095.1 uncultured Oscillospiraceae bacterium | reverse complement strand
ATAGTATGAAGGCCGTATGTGAAGACTATGTGATGAAGGAACGCATTTTTTCTGATGAAATTGAAAATAAATTATGAATAACCCCTTCCGGCCCCATATGGCTTTTTTGCTGAAAATCCCTGCTGTGTCTCTGCATTTGAACAAGGCAGCGCCCCCATGGCCGTGGGGCAGCATGCAGAGCGAATACACCGCAGCCGGCCGGATGCAGGCGCATGGAACGCTCCGGAGGCAGCCGGGAAAGTATTGCGGCTGTATCCGCCCCTATGGTATACTGAGATATATTATATCCATCTGACAAACGAGGAGGAAAACCATGTTTTATCTCATACGCCACGGCAGGACAGATTACTGAGCGCGAAACACAAAAATTTACCAGGGTTTCGGGGTAAACCTCTCTCCCCTTTCGGAAGAGGGAATCCGGCAGATTCAGAGAACGGCCGGGGGACCTCGTTTGAAAGGGACGGCTGTCATTCTGAGTTCCCCCTACACTCGGGCGCTGCAAACGGCGGCCATTCTCTCTAAAGAGCTGCAGGCAGACATCGCCGTTGAAACGGAGCTACACGAATGGCCGGCCAATACAGACTATATATATGAAGACGGCGAAAAAGCCGAAGAGGCCTATTTTGGGATATACGGCGAACAAAGGGGGCTATCCGGCAGCCGGGATTAGAAAAACGCCCAGCATATACGGAAACGGGTTCCGGCTGTTCTGCAAAAATACAGCGGGTATGAAAAAACAGCCGCAGCCTGCCGCGGAATGAGGATACAGGCTGTAACGGGAGGAAAATTCCCCGAAAACGGCGAAATACAGGAATTTGAGCTGTGAGCTTTCCCCGGCCTTTCATTAAGAGATAGCGATACTGCAAAAGGAGCTGTAATAGTATGGAAATGCCGCCCTTCAGAAGCTGTATACATATATATCACGGGGACGGAAAGGGCAAAACCACCGCCGCCATGGGGCTGGTGCTGCGGGCCCTGGGGGCCGGAATCAAGCCGTGTGTGATCCAGTTCCTGAAAACGGAAGCCTCCTCGGAAAGGCGGGCCCTGGAAGTATTTTCTTCCAAAGGCCTCCACGTAGCGCCGCTGCCTGCCTCTATGAAATTTGTCTTCCAGATGGACGAAACGGAAAAGCGGGAGGCCTCTTCCCTCTGCTGCAGCCTTCTGAAGGAAGGGCTCCGCCTGTATAAGCAGGAAAAAGGCGGCCTGCTTATCCTGGATGAAGTTCTGGACGCAGTAAGCACAGGTCTGCTCCCTGAGGAAGAGCTGAAAGAAGCCCTGCTAGCCCTCCGCCCCCGCCGCCTTTTTCCCAGGGAGGACAGCCCTCTGGGCGGGGACATCGTCCTCACCGGAAGAAATCCCTCCCCCGCTTTACTGGAGATGGCAGACTATATCACAGAGATGAGCGCCCGGCGGCATCCTTACGGAGAGGGCCTCGCCGCCCGGCGGGGGATCGAATATTGAATACTGACCGCTTCTGACCGCTGCCAATCGCCGGATGCCGGCCTCGAACCGGCAGGCCGCAGCTTCGCATACCGAGGCGTCCCTGCGGGATCTCATCGTAACAGAACAGCCTGCCGGCGTGCGCCATGGGCCGAAGGCCGAACAAAAATGCCCATCCGGGAAGGGCCGCCCCCGGCGGCACACGGAGACGGACGTCTGAAAATCCGATTCGAAAACCGGCGCTGCGCGGCATTTTGACAGTGCGCAGCCGTACAGCAGCATAACAGCAGCAAAAGGAGGAAACGCCATGAAAGCGCGCGTACGTGCAATTTCCAACATTCCCAACATCCCGGAAAGGGTCCTCACATATGCCGTAGAGGAGTCCATACAGCCCCGGCTTTCGGCAGCCCTTGAAAAGCTCCGCATAGAGGAATACAGGGTATCGCCGGAGGAAACGGAGCTGCCCGTAGGCCGTCTCGCCGGTCTTCCGGGTTATGAGGAAAAAAGGCCTTTCCAGCCGGCCGGGAAGGGGAAAACAGCGGCTCCCGCCCGGGGATTCCTCTGCATGTGCGGCCTTTCCGACAAGCGCATGGACGAACTCCTTGACCTGCTTCGCCGGGAAGAGATCTTCATTCCCATCCGGGCCAAGCTGACGGAAACGAACAAGGACTGGAGCTTTGCCGCCTGGATGGAAGAGCTTTCCCGGGAACACGAGGCCGTCGTGCGGCAGCTGAAAAACCGGCAGGCCGGCCCGGAAAACAGCGGAGACAGAAAGCCGCGGAACGGAGCATGAAACCGAACCGGCCTCTCACAGCCTCCCTGTTCCCTTCGGCATAAGGTGGGAGTTTGTGCCGTCTGTAGTTCGGGGGGCCTTAGGCGCAGCGGCCTGCATTCGCCTGGAAAGAGCCAGATACCGCAGCACGGCAGCATGGCGGCACAGCGGCGCGGCAGCGCGGCCATACCGGTTTGGGCGCAGGATGTGAAACCTTCCGGGGGATGCTTTTTATCGAGCGGCTCCATAGGCATACCAAGAGGCGGGACGCTTTGTATG
>URRG01000418.1 GCA_900550095.1 uncultured Oscillospiraceae bacterium | reverse complement strand
GCCCTGAAGGCGTGGCCAATTTCCGCCGCCAGGTGGTGGAGGAGATCGTTCCCATCGCTTCGGAAATCAAGGCGGCCCAGGCAAAACGGATCGGCGTGACGGATTTCAAATTCTGGGACGATCTCTTCTGCTTCCCGGACGGGAACGCTGCCCCGGAGGGAACGAAGGAAGAGATTATGGAAGCCGGATTGAAAATGTATACGGAGATGTCCCCTGAAACGGCGGAATTTATCCGGCTTATGATGGACGCCGGCCTATTCGACGTGGAAGCCAAGGAAGGAAAGGCCCCCGGCGGATACTGCACTTTCATGGAGGAATACCGGTATCCCTTCATCTTCTCCAATTTCAACGGCACCAGCGCCGACGTGGATGTGCTCACCCACGAGGCCGGTCATGCCTTTGCCTTTTATACCTCGGCAAAGGAAGGCGTTTACCCTATTGATCTGCGCCTCCCCACCATGGACGGCGCGGAAACGCATTCTATGTCTATGGAATTCCTCACAGCCCCCTGGCACTCTCTGTTTTTCGGGAAGGATACGGATAAATACGAGCTTTCCCATGCAGAGGACGCTCTGACCTTTATTCCCTACGGCTGCATGGTAGACCACTTCCAGGAGATCGTCTACCGCAGACCGGAGCTCACTGCGGACGAGCGCAACGCCGAATGGGCCAAGCTCAACGCCATTTATTACCCCTATGCGGACTATGCGGATCTTCCCTTCTACAGCCGGGGCTCCAGCTGGCAGTGGAAAATGCACATCTATCTGAATCCCTTCTATTATGTGGACTACTGCATAGCGCAGACCATCGCTCTCCAGTTCTGGACAAAATCTCTGGAAAACTGGGACGAAGCCTGGAAGACCTACCTGGCTTTCACCAAAAAAGGCGGAAAATACAGCTTTTTGGAGCTGGTCGAATCCGCCGGGCTCCTTTCCCCTCTGGAGGACGGCAGTCTGAAGGCCATCTGCTCCAAAGTAAAAGAATGGCTTCAGGAGCATCAGCTGTAAATCCTTCGAACGCGCTGCGGATGTCTGCGCGTTCGCGTCTCTATCATCTATATAGGATTTGGAAAGGCCGGGCTGTCAAAAGCTGCCCGGCCTTTCTTCTTGCGTTCAACTCTGTTTAACCAAGCGCCACATCCAAGATCATCATGACTAAAAAGCCCGCCATAACGCCCAGGGTCCCCACGTTGGAATGCTCCCCCAGATGCGCCTCCGGAATCAGCTCTTCTACCACTACATAGATCATGGCTCCCGCCGCAAAGCTCAAAAGCCAGGGCATAAAGGGCTGGACCCCGCCCGCTGCAAGAACCACCAGAACGCCAAAAATAGGCTCTACAATGCCGGAAAGGCTTCCGTAGAGAAACGATTTCCACCGGCTCAGCCCTTCCTGCCTGAGTGGAAGCGATATAGCCGCACCCTCCGGGAAATTCTGAATCCCTATCCCCAAAGCCAGCGCCATGGCCGACGTATAGGATGCCGCGCCGCCTCCTTCCTGAGCCGCCAGCGCAAAGGAAAGACCTACAGCCATCCCTTCCGGGATATTATGCAGCGTAACGGCCAGCACCATCAGAGTGGTCCTCTTCCAGGAAGATTCCAGCCCTTCGGCTTTTACCGATCCTGGATGGAGATGGGGCATCAGACTATCCATCAGCATCAAAAAACCTACTCCCAGAACAAAGCCTCCCGCGGCGGGAATCCAGCCCGGTATCCCCGACTGCTCCGCCTCTTCAATGGCGGGGATCAAAAGGCTCCATACGGAAGCCGCCACCATGACCCCCGCGGCGAATCCTAAAAATATCCGCTGGATATTTCTCTTTATGGCGCCACGAAAAAAGAATACGAGAGCCGCCCCCAGCGTTGTCATCAAAAATGTGAACCCCGTTCCCGTGGAAGCCCACAGCAAGGGTTTTCCCAACTCTATCTCCTCCTTACTTTATCAAAATACAGCCATTTTCCATATGCGCAGTTCTCTGCGCCCTATCCAGTCTTCTGTGAAGAGGTGATTTTCACCGTTTTCAAGCGCTGAAACAACGCTTTGCGGCATCGTGCTTCCATAAACTGAAAGTTTGTTATAACTAACTTTTTTTAAGAGTAACATAGAAACACAGGGATGTCAAGCCGGAGAAAAAGCAGAAAGCAAAGCGGGAGTTTCCCGGGAAGGAAAGCTTTCGCCCGGCAGCAGGCCGGATACCGGCTGCCGGCTCCCTCTGCCGGGAACAGCGGCGCCTCCTCCTTTCGGAACCTTACAGATCAGAATTGACAGAAGGGAAAAAGAAAACTAAACTTACAGTATCAGGGCGGGTTGTCTGCGCATTGCGGAACCGCTCAACAAACGGAGGAATGCATATGCGCACACCGGAACAGATGATGAACCAGATCCTTTCTTTTGCAGAACAGGACAGCCGTATCCGTCTCGTGGGAATGGAAGGCTCCCGGGTAAACACCAATATTCCGCCGGACCGGTTTCAGGACTTCGACGTCACCTATTT
>URRG01000417.1 GCA_900550095.1 uncultured Oscillospiraceae bacterium | reverse complement strand
TACATGAATATATTGAACAAAATGCAAGGGCCCTGGGATCTTCAGAAGCTGTCCATGACGGAGCTGAAGCAGCTGTGCTGCGAGATCCGGGAAACGATCACAAAGACTGTTTCTGAAAACGGAGGCCACCTGGCGTCCAATCTCGGAGTGGTGGAGCTGACGCTGGCGCTGCACCGGGTCTTTTCCCTTCCGGAGGATAAGATTATCTGGGATGTAGGGCATCAGGCCTATACGCATAAGATGCTTACAGGCCGCAGAGACCGCATCGGGACCATTCGCAAAAAAGGGGGGCTATCCGGTTATCCCTCCATAAAGGAGAGCCGGTTTGACGCCTTTGGAGCAGGTCACGCCAGCACTTCCATCTCGGCTGCTCTGGGAATCGCTCAGGCCAAGCGGCTGAAAGGGGAAAAGGGGCATACCATAGCCGTGATAGGAGACGGTGCTCTCACTGGAGGCCTTGCCTATGAAGGGCTTAACAACGCGGGACGCTTCAAAGGTAATTTTATCGTTATCCTGAACGACAATACCATGTCTATATCGCGGAATGTAGGTTCCATAGCCAAATATCTCACACATATCCGCACAAGGCCGGGATATCTCCGGCTGAAAAGCCATATGGAAACAGCCGTGGATCATATTCCCGTTGTGGGCAGGCCTCTCCGCAGAGGGATTTCACATGCAAAGAGCTCTGTAAAACGGATGGTGTATGCCAGCACACTGTTTGAGGACTTCGGCTTTGCTTATTACGGGCCGTTGGACGGCCACGATATAAAAGGGCTTATGGACGCCCTGGAAAGTGCTAAAACAGCAGAGCGGCCCGTTCTGCTGCATATCGTCACCAAAAAAGGAAAAGGGTATACCTTTGCGGAACGAAACCCCGGGAAATACCATGGAGTTTCCAAATTCGATGTAAAAGCCGGCGTTCCTTCGGCAGGGGAAGACACCTTTTCCTCGGTATTCGGAAGATGTCTCTGTGATTTTGCAGAACAGGATCCCCGTATATGTGCTATCACGGCCGCTATGGCGGAAGGAACGGGCCTCACAGATTTTTCCTGCCGGTTTCCTTCCCGCTTCTTTGATGTGGGGATAGCAGAAGAACATGCCGTTACTTTTTCCGCAGGTCTGGCGGCGGAGGGAATGCTTCCTGTCTGCGCTGTGTATTCCACTTTTCTCCAAAGGGGTTACGACCAAATCATACACGACGCCGCTCTGCAGAATCTCCGCATGGTCTTTGCTGTAGACCGGGCCGGCGTTGTAGGGGAAGACGGAGAAACGCATCAGGGGATATTCGACGTTCCATTTCTGAATGCTATTCCCAACGTTTCCATCTATTCCCCTTACAGCTACAGCGAACTGCGGGAAACGTTGGAAACCGCGCTGTACAGCTGCGAAGGGGTAGCAGCCGTACGATATCCGAGAGGAAAAGAACCATATCTTCCCGAAGCCGTCCAAAAGCCCTGTAAAGAGTATTGGCTTTACGGAGATCCTTCGGCATCTGTGGCTATCATAACCTATGGAAGGCTCTTCAGCGAGGCCTGCGAAGCTGTCCATCGGCTGGCCGCTGAAGGGATCCGGATCCGTGTAATCAAGCTCAACCGTATAAAACCTATTCCGCGGGAGGCCGTTTCCTGCGCCGCGGCGGCTTCCAGGCTTTTCTTTTTTGAAGAAGGGATCGAAAGAGGCGGGATAGGGGAACATGTGGGAGCTCTCCTTTGGCAGCGGCGGTTCAGGGGCACGTACTGTCTGAAAGGGATAGGAGGCTTCGTTCCTCATGCTTCTATGGATGAAACTCTTCATTCTCTGGGGCTGGATGCAGAAGGAATGGTAAAAACGATTGAATCGGAGTGCAAAAAGTGAGTGAAAAGAAACGTCTGGATCAGCTGATTTTTGATCAAGGGCTCGCCCCCAGCCGGGAACGGGCCAAAGCTATGATAATGGAAGGACGCGTTTACTTCCAGAATCAGAAATACGATAAGCCGGGAACGCCGATGCCCTCTGACGCCAAGCTGGAAATTCGAGGAAACGATATGCCTTATGTCAGCCGCGGCGGCTTGAAACTGGAAAAGGCTATGACATGTTTCCCCATATCTCTTATGGGGAAAACCGCTATGGACATCGGAGCTTCCACAGGAGGTTTCACTGACTGCATGCTGCAAAAAGGAGCCTCTAAAGTCTATTCTATTGATGTGGGATACGGCCAGCTTGCCTGGAAACTGCGGACGGATCCCCGGGTCATAAACCTGGAGAGGACTAACGTCCGGTATCTCACCAAAGAGCAGGTGCCGGAGCCTATCGACTTTTTCAGCGTAGACGTCTCCTTCATATCGCTGCGCTTGGTCCTGCCTGTAGCCAGAAATTTTCTGAAAGAGGGCGGTGAAGCAGTATGTCTTATCAAGCCCCAATTTGAGGCCGGCAGGGAAAAGGTTGGAAAGAAGGGGGTCGTCCGTGAAAAAAGCACCCATAAAGAGGCCGGCAGGGAAAAGGTTGGAAAGAAGGG
>URRG01000416.1 GCA_900550095.1 uncultured Oscillospiraceae bacterium | reverse complement strand
CGGGCGCGGACGAGCCCGACAACCGGCCGGAAGAGGATTTTGAACGCCTCTCCCGGGAGCGGAACAGCGTTCCCGTTCTGGAAGACTACACCCGCCCGGAGGACGCCCCCGCCATCCGCACCTATTTGAACACGACCCACCACACCCTTTTGATCCGCCTGCTGGCTACGGGCCTTATGGCCCTGGTGGTGATCTTTTTGGAGGTCTTCGGCAGGCTCCTGTTCGGCGAGGCTCTGCCCGCATCTCTTCGGGCCGGGCTGTGCGTATTCTTCCTCCTCGTCTCCTGCCTTTTCTGCGGCAGGGTGATGAAAAACGGCCTCAGGGGTCTCTTTACCCTCAAGGCCAACGGAGACAGCGGCGCGGCCCTTGGAGCCGCCGCGGCCCTTATTCAGGGAGTCCTTCTCCTGTTTTTCCCGGGCAGGCTGGAAGCGTCCGGCGCTCAGGGGCTCAGCACCTACTGCTCCCTGGCGGCCCTTGGGCTCCTGCTCAATTCCGCCGGGAAGCTGCTTCTTCTGAAGCGGATGCGCCGCAATTTTGATTTTCTCGCGGAGCCTTCCCCAAAATATGGGGTAAAGCGCGTGGAAGACGTGAATACGGCCATGCAGATGGCGCAAAACTGTGTGCCCGGCGTACCGGTGGCGGCCTATCAGAGGAAAGCCCTGTTCCTGCATCATTTCCTGCGCCGTTCGGAAGATGCCGACCCGTCGGATCTCACGGCCCAGACCCTTTCTCCTGTGGGCTTTCTCTCCTCCCTGCTTCTGGGGGGAGCCGCCTTCTATCTCACCCGGGATATCGCCGGGGCCGTCACCGCCTTTGCGGCGGCCTGCTGCATATGGATCCCGATGATGAACCTTCTGGCAGTGCAGCTTCCTCTGAACCGCGTTTCAAAGCTGGGGAGGCGCTGCGGCGCTATCCTGACGGGATATACCGCGCTGGATGCGTTCAGCGACGTAAACGCCGTAGTAGTGGACAGCGGCGACCTTTTCCCGCCCTCCACAATCGTCCTGAACGGGATCCGCACCTTCGGCGACCAGCGCATCGACGGAGCCATACTGGATGCCACGGCCCTTACAAAGGCTGTGGGCGGCTCCCTGAGCGATCTCTTCGGCCAGGTGATCCGCAGCCAGGAGAAAATCCTGCCCAGCGCGGAAAACATCCTCTATGAGGACGGCCTGGGCATCCTGGGATGGGTCAACGGCCGGCGCACACTGGTGGGAAACAGGGAGATGATGGAGCGCCACGGCATCGAGCCCCCATCGAAGGATTACGAAAACAAATATCTGACAGGGGAGAGGAACCTCATCTACCTGGCTTCCGGCGGGGAGCTGGTGGCTATGTTCCTCATCACCTACACCACCTCGCCCCGGGTGACGGAAGAGCTTCAGCGCCTGGAGGATCACGGGGTCTCCATTCTTGTCCGCACCTGCGACCCCAACATGACCCCCGCCCTTCTGGCGGAACGCTTCGGACTGGATGAGGAATCCATCCGCATCCTGCCCGACAGCCTGGGCGAGCCCCACTACCGGATGCTGCAGGAGCCGGATCCGGAGGGGGAGGCCACCCTGGCCACAAAGGGGAAATTCACCGCCATGGCCCGCATGCTGGTGGCCTGCATCCGCCAGAGAGGCAATATTTCCATGGGAACGGCACTGCAGGCCGTAGCCGTCATTCTCGGCTTCGTGCTCGCCGCCTTCCTGGTGTGCTGTTCCGCCGTCGGCCAGCTCACGCCGGGGGCCCTGCTCCTTTACGAGCTCTTCTGGACCTTGGCCATCTGCATCGTTCCCTCCCTTCGCAAGGGATAGGGGATACGCTGAAAAAGGGAGGGAAGAGCAGGGCGCGCTTTCGCCCCTCTCCGCCCCCTGAGGCCCCGTCCGCACCGCGACTGTACGTACTGTGCGTACCATGCGTATCTTGCGCACCGTGGTGCGTGCCGCACGGGAACGCGCTCTGATCACACATAACGGCAGGCATAACGCCTACAACTTTCAGGGAGATGATATCGCATGAAAACGCTGCATTGGTATACCTTCATTCTGCTGGCCCTCTGCGTATGGGCACAGGGCCTCCGGGTGGATATCCAGAACCGCCGGATGGAAAAGCTCTACATACGCGGGGTCCCCTTCACCGACAGCCGGATGGTGCGCACGAACGAGACGCTTATCCGCCGGAAAAAAGCCTTCCTGGAGCTGGAGGCTTCTTATCTCCGCCTGCGCTTCAGCGCCATGCAGGCGCTCAACGGCTGAATACCGAAGGCCGAAGCCTGCGCGGGGGCCCCCCGGACCGCGGCGCAGGAAGCCGTGTATTTGCACATTTCTGTATTTCTGCGTTTTTGATTTTCTGCTCTTTTTGCGGAAATGGAAGGGGAAACGGCTCTTCTGAAGGCGCCCTTCCGGAGCCGGACTTCCCGCAGCGCCGCGGCAAGGTGCGGCAAAGCCGTAAATGGAAAAACAAAATCCCGGATAGAGAAAGGAGGAAGGCCCGCGGGTCTTCCTCCTTCTGCGCGTCAG
>URRG01000415.1 GCA_900550095.1 uncultured Oscillospiraceae bacterium | reverse complement strand
ATGCGACAGTCCTGTATTTTTACCGGGCGACGTGCGAAGAATGAGAGCAGGACCCGTTTGCGGATATGGAAACGGAGCCCGAGCATGCGACAGTCCTGTATTTTTACCGGGCGACGTGCGAAGAATGTATACAGACCAAGCCCGTGATCGACGGTATTCCGGATACGCTCTGCATAAACGGCCGGTGGACGCAGGTGGACGTCCTGCGGCTGAACACCCGCTCGGGGACCAACGGGGAAAAATCAGCCGGCTTTTCGAGATATACGAGGTGCCGGAGGAAGAACAGATGGTTCCGATCGTTTTTTTAGCGGACGAATACCTGGCCGGGTATGATGCCATATCCGCCCGTCTGCAACCCCTTTTGGAAAAGGGGGCGGGCCTGGGATTTTCTCTCCCGGAGTGAGGCTCGTGCCGGCTTTCGGCTTTTGGTTTTTGGGAAAGCTGAAGGCGGAGAGGATCCTCTGGCCGGAAAGCACGGGCCCTGTCCCGTATGAAAAACGCCCTCTGTTTCTTATTTCAGAAACAGAGGGCGCTTTGTGTGGTTTTCCGCGGGCGGTCATGCCGCGGTCATTTCATAGTCAGGCATTTCTTGGGACAGGACGCGGCGCAAAGGCCGCAGCCGACGCATTTTTCCGCATCCAGCTTCCAGGTTTTAGAGGCTCTCTCCACCTGGATGGCTTCCTGGGGGCATTTTTTGGCGCAGAGGGTACAGTATACGCATTTGGCCTCGTCGTTTGCCGGTTTTGCTCCGGCAGGAATAGGAGCGGCTGGAACGGCGATTCCTGCCTTTCCTCCTGCGGCTCCTGCTTTGGGAGCTGCGCCTCCCGGAGGAAGGGGCCTTATAAAGGTCTCCGTCTTTTTTTCCCGCCCGGGCTCCGTATAGCGGGGGAGTACGGCGAGGCATTTCTTCGGGCAGACGTTGGCACAGTTGCCGCATTGGACGCAGTCGAAGCGGTTGATGCTCCAGGTTCCCGCGGCCCGGTTCACGGCGATGGCTCCCGGCGGGCAGGAACGGGCGCAGAGGCCGCAGCCGATGCACTCCTCTATCACGATTTCCACATGGCCCCGCATACGTTCCGGATACTGGGCCGGCTGAAAGGGGTATCCCGCCGTTGCGGGCCTGGAAAACAGATTTTTCAGGGCCGTGGACGCAAAGGGCCACAGTTTTGTTTTTGCCATATTCCTCACCTCTCCGTGCAGCTGATACAGGGATCTATGGTCAGAATCAGAAGGGGCACGTCGGCCAGCTGGCATCCCTTGAGCAGATCCAGCATGGGGGGGATGTTGCTGGTGGTGGGGGTGCGCAGGCGGAAACGGTCTAAAAATTTCGTCCCGCTTCCTTTCACGTAATATACGGCTTCTCCCCTGGGCTGCTCGATGCGCATGAAGTATTCACCGTTGGGGTTCCCCTTCACTGTGGTCTGAATAGGCCCTTCGGGCAGTTTCTCTATTGCCTGGCGGATCAGGCCGAAGGATTGATAGATTTCCTGTATGCGCACCTCGCAGCGGGCGTAGGAATCCCCGTCCTTCGCGCAGACAGGCTCAAATTCCAGGTCGTTGTATGCGGCGTACCCAAGTTTTCTGGCGTCGAACGCCACGCCGCTGGCCCGGAGCATGGGGCCAACCGCCCCCGCCTGAACGGCCTGCTCGGGCTTGAGGACCCCCAGGCCCCGCAGGCGGCTTTCCACGGTATAATCCCGTAGAAAAGCCTCGGCTATGGGCCGCAGCTCCCGCTCCATCTCCTCCAAAACGCTTTGGATAACGGAAAGCATATCGGGTTCCATATCTTTTAATACGCCGCCGATGCAGTTGACGGAAAAGATCACCCGCCCGCCCGTAGTCATATCGAAAAGATCCAGCACCTTTTCACGCAGCCGCCAGGACTGCATGAAAAGGCTCTCAAAGCCCATGGCGTCCGCCAGAAGGCCCAGCCAGAGCAGATGGCTGTGGATGCGGCTCATCTCCATCCAGATCGTCCGCAGATAATTGGCCCTGGGGGGCGTTTCCACCCCCATGATGTTTTCCACACACTGGCAGTAGCCCATGCCGTGGCCAAAGCTGCAGATGCCGCACACCCGCTCTGCAATATACACATATTCCTTGAAATCCTTGGTTTCCACCAGCTTTTCCAGCCCTCTGTGGACAAATCCGATGCTGGGAACGGCTTCCACGACCGTTTCATCCTCCAGAACCAGATCCAGATGGACAGGCTCCGGCAGAACGGGATGCTGGGGACCGAAGGGAACGATGCTTCTTTTTGCCATTTCCGCTCATCCTTTCTCCTTAAACGGCGTGTCCAGGTCGATCCGGTAGAGCTTGTGCTTGTAATCCTGTTCTATATTCGTGATCTGTACGCCGAAGAGCTCGCTGACCTCGTTTTCCTGCAGAAATGCGCAGGGATATACCTGTGTGATGCTAGAGACCGGCGCGTTTTCGTCCACGATCAGACGCAGAGTCCAAAGGTCGCAGGCATTTGCGAAGGAATAGCTCAGCTCATACTGCCCCGGCAGG
>URRG01000414.1 GCA_900550095.1 uncultured Oscillospiraceae bacterium | reverse complement strand
TGAAGCTGGATATGTCCCGGGGCAAGCCCGGCCCTGAGCAGCTGGACCTGACGCTGGATATGCTGGAGTGCGTCAACGCCCGGGATGGATATCGGACGGTTAACGGGACGGATACCCGCAACTACGGCCTGCTGGACGGGATACCGGAGGCCAAGGCCATTTTTGCCGAAATCCTGGGCGTGGGAACGGAAAATATCATTGTGGGCGGCAACTCCAGCCTGAATATGATGTTCGATACGGTGGCCTGCGGCATGACCCACGGTTTTTCCGGCTGCATGCCCTGGAGCCGTCAGGAGGTCATTAAATTTCTCTGTCCCTCCCCTGGATATGACCGGCACTTCGCTGTGACGGAGTATTTTGGCGCTCAGCTGATTCCGGTTTCCATGACGCCGGAAGGTCCCGATATGGATCGGGTGGAAGAGCTTGTCCAGGATCCTGCGGTGAAGGGGATCTGGTGTGTGCCCAAATACAGCAATCCTCAGGGATATACATATTCAGATGAGACGGTGCGCCGTTTTGCGGCTCTGAAGCCTGCCGCCAAGGATTTCCGCATATTCTGGGATAATGCGTACTGCGTCCACGATCTCAGCGACACGCCGGATAAGCTTCTGAGCCTGTGGGAGGAGTGCAAAAAAGCGGGCAGCGAGGATCTGGCCTTTTATTTCGCTTCCATGAGCAAGATCACCTTCCCCGGTTCCGGTGTGGCCGCTATGGCCGCCAGCGGAGAAAATCTGAAGAGCCTTCGGGAGCATTTTTCCTTCCAGACGATTGGAAGAGATAAAATCAGTCAGCTGCGGCATGTGAAATTCCTGAAGAACGCGGACGGAGTCCGGGAGCAGATGAAAAAGCACAGGGCTATTTTGGAACCGAAATTCCAGGTCGTTCTGAAAAAATTCTCTGAAGAGCTGAGCGGGCTCAATATCGCCGCATGGACGGAACCCCGCGGCGGATATTTTATCAGCGTGGATGTGCTGGAAGGCTGTGCCAAGCGTGTGGTATTCCTCTGCAGGGATGCGGGAGTCGTCCTCACAGGGGCGGGAGCAGCCTTTCCCTATGGGAAGGATCCCAGGGATGAAAATATCCGGGTTGCGCCTACCTATCCTTCTGTGGAGGAATTGAAAAAGGCGGTGGAACTTTTCTGCATCTGTGTAAAGCTTGCGGCTGCAGAGAAGCTTCTGGCGGAATGATGCCGTTTTACAAAACCGGATATTGAGAAACAAGAGACGGGGGAGCGATCCCGTCTCTTTTTGTTCTATGGAGCACGGCTTCGGCAAAATTTACAGGAAAACGCCGGATCATGCGGGGCTTTATTATGTGAAATCATTGACTTTTTGGTGGGATAACCATATAATAGGATCTGTTACGTTTACGCACTGTTAACAGTTTTTGCGGTGTGGAAAACAAACTTGTTTGGAGGATATACGAATGAAGCGTGTAGCAAAACCAGTATTTTTCATCGTCGCCCTCCTTATCCTGTTTTTCGGTATTACCTCCATATGGGGTATTCACGGACAAAACGGCGATAATAGAGTCACCTACATAAAAGGTGCCGGCGACATCCGCTGGGGAATCGACATCAACGGCGGTGTGGAGGTGACCTTTACTCCCGATACGGAGGAAGAGGTTACTGCCCAGGATATGAATTCTGCCCGGGCGATTATCGAGACCCGTATGACCAGCAGCCACATTACGGATTATGAAATCTATACGGATTCCAGCAACAACCGGATCATCGTCCGTTTCCCCTGGAAGAACGGGGAGACCGATTTCGATCCGGAAACCGCGATCCAGGAGCTGGCCGCCACTGCAGAGCTGACCTTCCGTCCCGGCGGAGAGTATGAATCCACGGAGACGGCGGAGGACGGCAGCATCATCTATAAGACGCCTAAGGGAGAAACCGCAGAAACGGTTTTGCTTACGGGCGCCGATGTGGATTCGGCCAGCGCGGAGATGTACAGGGATCCGACGAGCAATAAACCGACGTATCAGGTAAGCCTGAATCTTACGGATTCCGGAAAAGAGAAATTTGCGGAGGCTACGGAAAAATATCTGAACAAAACCATTTCTATCTGGATGGACGACGTGATGATTTCCGCTCCCACAGTGCAAAGCGTGATTTCGGATGGGAAGGCCTCTATTTCCGGGGGAACGAATGAGGATGGTTCTCACGGCTTTAAGGCAGAAGATGCGATCGATCTGGCGGAAAAGATCAATGCAGGCGCCCTTCCCTTCAAGCTGACAACCTCCAATTTCAGTACCCTGAGTCCCACTCTGGGCATGTCTTCTCTTAACGCCATGACGTTGGCGGGAGTGGTGGCTTTCGTTCTGGTGGCGCTGTTCCTCATCATTGTTTTCCGCCTTACGGGCGCTGTAGCCGTCATATCCCTTATCGGGCAGGTGGCCTTGTGCTTTGCAGCCGTTTCGGGCTATTTCCCCTTTGTGAACAGCTTTACCCTGACCCTTCCTGGCATTGCCGGCATCATCCTTTCCATCGGCATGGGCGTGGACGCC
>URRG01000413.1 GCA_900550095.1 uncultured Oscillospiraceae bacterium | reverse complement strand
ATAAAAGTAGGCTTCCAATACACGGACATCAGAATCCCCTTCAGCGCTTCGTAGGTTGGGATCTGATAGGTGCATTTTTCGCCGCCGATGCGCATGATTGGGTCGGAAAAAAGTCCGTAGCTTCCGGTCACTTCAAACTCCACGATATTGGGATATTTTGTGTTTTTCATTTTACACCTCCAGAAAATCGGATTTTTGTTCCAGAGAAAGCCCTGTTTGGGAATCGTAAGCCTCCGGCGATACCGCCCAAACGCCGTTTATGTTTCGCAGAGAACAGCCTAACAGCTTTTTTTGATATTCATAGAGCGCTATGGTATACGGTCTTGCCCTGCGGCTCCAATGCTTCAGCCAGGTTTCCGAAGCGTTGGGCATGGCTTCCAATTCTGCAAGCAGAGCTTCCCCCTCTCCATAGGGGACCACAGCATCTGTCGTACTTTCGTCAAAAACGCGGAACAGACCGCCAGCCGTTCGAAAGGCCTGCGTCAGGCTGTATTTTCCATAAAATCCGCAGTCGTCCGCATAATACCGGGTATTGCTTCCCAGCATGGAAAAAAGGGTATCCCGTTCCTTCAACAGGGGATAATCCTGGAAGCCTGCTTCCATCCCGGCATAGAGCCTGCGGTAGTACCAACGCACCGCTTCATCGGAAGACAGATCCTTTTGAAAAAATTCCGGCCTTTTCCGAAATTCTTCCAATAAAGCGACGGTAACCGTTTTGGCCCTTTGGATCTCCTGAAGCTTCCCTAGATTCTCATCGGCGCATTGGACCACATACACCGGCGACGGCGTTTCTTCTTCTCCGTTGCGGTTGCAGCGCCCGGCGGATTGAACGATGCTGTCCATTCCGGCAGCCAGACGGATGACTCGCTGAAAGGAAATATCTACCCCAGCCTCGATAACCTGTGTGGCAACGCAGAGGACTTTCCCCTTTTGTCTGTTCAGCGCCTGATAGACCGCTTCCAGCGTTTCCCGGCGATGGGCCGCGCACATGGAGGCGGAAAGATGAAAACAATTTTCTGTGGTTTCGTTCATGGAACGGTATAAAAACTCTGCTTCGCTTTTTTTATTGCAGACCACCAGAAGGTTTTCTGTCTGCGAAAGAATCTCCCGGATGAAGCCGGGGATTTCCTCCAGCCGTTTTCTTCCGGCGTCCATGATAGAAGTGCGGGCAAAGGGTTCCCAAAGCTTTTGATCAAAGGGAACCACGTCGGAAGGTTTTCTCAGCAGAGGATGATCTGCCTGTTCAAAGCAGGGCTGTGTGGCGGAACACAGCAAAAAGGTAGTGCGGCATACTTCCGCCAAATAGTTGACCGTAAGATTAAAAAGCGTCAGCATGTGGCTGGGCACGGTCTGCACTTCGTCGATGACGATTACTGCGTCGCAGAGGCTTTGAAACCGGCGCACGGAAGTGGTTTTCCCCAGGAAGAGAGTGTTGAGGAACTGCGCCATAGTGGTAAGGACCACAGGCGCGCGCCAGCTCTCCACAGCCAGTTCCCGCAGATCCAGATCTTCTCCGGTATTTTCCGTCTGGATCACATTGGAGTGATGCTCCAAAATAATGCCGCCGTCGCCTATATGCTCCCGGATCACCCTGGCATTCTGTTCCAGGATTGCCAGCAGCGGCGTGACAAAGATAATCCGCTTTTTCCCCCACCTGGCGGCGTGGGCCAGCGCATACCGCAGGGAACTCAGGGTTTTCCCACCGCCGGTGGGGACATGCAGCCGGTAAACTCCGGCTGGTTTTTCGGCAAAACGGCGGCACTTGTCAGAAATTTTCACCCTGGCCTTCTGCACGGTAGTCTCATTGGGAAGGAGCGCCAGTTTTTCTTCTGTATTCTGCAGATACTTATCCCAAAAACCGCACGGTTTTTCATCTTCCAAGAGGAGCTCTCCGTGCATGAATGCAGCCGTATCCCGGCGGTCCCCCTCAATAACTGCCGAAGTCAGAAGACGGGCGGTTAAACCAAGATAGAAGGAAAATTCTTCTCTTGTTTCATCAGAATTTGCATCCGAAAGAGCCAGTAGTTTTTCAAACAGGGCTGAGAGCTCCCCAGCGGCGCTTTGAAAGCGTTCTTCGATTTCCTTCCAACCGGCGCAGCAGGCGAGAAATGCATCCCGGCTCTCCTCATACTGGATATTTTCCTTTTCCATGCGGTGCAGAAAGCCGGATGTACGCTCTGTGTCCACACAGTCAAAAAGCCCATGGTGAGCTCCGACGGCGTAGGCCAGCAGTTCTGCCGCGGCGTCTTCAAACCGTTCCGAGAATATTCCGTGAAAGTGTTCCAGAAGCATGCGGCAGCCGGCGAAAGTGTGGTTGACGCTGCCGCGTTTCCCGTTTCCTTCCAGTATATAAGACTGAAATTCCCGCTTGCATTTTCCCGCATCGTGCAGGAGGCCTGCCAGGTACCCCGCTTGAACGAGACCAGCTTCTTTCAGGCATTTTCCGGCATATTCCGCAGTGTTCCGGCAATGATCGGCAGCCGGCTGCATTTCAGTTGTTCCATCGCCAAGATGCCGAATATGCGCGATGTAGTCCATATTTGTGTATCCT
>URRG01000412.1 GCA_900550095.1 uncultured Oscillospiraceae bacterium | reverse complement strand
CCCTCTTCCGGCAGAGTGCCGCCCCGGCATGTCAGCCGGTGATCTCTATATCGATATCGCCGTTGTTCGCGGAGGCTGTCAGCGTTTTTTCCCCGCTGCCCAAACGTTCCGGAAGGTTGCTCTCTCCCTTTTTCACCTGGCTGGAAATAGTGAAATCGTCGTAGGAGCCCGCCAAGGTCCCCTTGATATCGCCGTTTTTCGTGCTGAAGGCGGCGGAACTGCCTACGTCCAGCTTTTCGATCTGGATATTTCCGTTGTTGGCGTCGGCGGAAACGGCTTCCGCCTTCAGGGGTCCTATGGAAATATCCTCGTTTGTGGTGGAAATCTCCAGTGAACAAAGCGTATCCTCCGGAACGGTGAGGACGATGGTGCGGTTTTCCAGGGAGGCTTTGCCGCCGATGTGGTCCTGCCAGTCTTTGTGAGGCTCATAGGTCATGGTCAGCACGCCTTCGTCGGAAACGGAGAAGCCGTAGGCCTCCTTTTCGCTTTCCCGGTATCGGATGGAAACAACGCCTTCCTGGGAGGACTGCACCTGGATGTTCCTGTCCCTCACGTCGATGGTGACGGCGCGGATTTCGGTTCCCTTGGCCGTGTATTCTTTTTCCTCAAAGGTTTCCGTTGAGGCGGAGCAGCCGGGAAGAAGCAGCACGGCGGCCAGAAGGCAAATAAGAATTGCACGAAACTGTTTCAAAATGATTCCTCCTGAGATGGTATTCAAAAATTTGTGTAAATAGGCGTCGCTCAGGGGCAGGTAGATATAGCCTGGCTGAAAGAGTCTTCCGCAGTTGGGGCGTGCGCTGCAGAAGGGCTTTTTGCACAGCCGGTCCCTGTGCTCTGGAATAGAGTATAAAGCTTTGTGTAACACAAAAGTCAAGGGGTAAAAACAAAATGAAGCGATTTTTTTCTATCGGAGAAGCCTCCCGCCTGGTGGGCGTAACGGCGGAGACACTCCGCCATTACGACAGGATCGGTCTGGTGAGCCCCAGCCGCAGGGATCCTTTTACCGGCTACCGGTATTACACGGAGCAGGAGATCGTCTGGCTCAACACCGTAAAGGCCCTGCGGTATATGGATCTTTCTCTGTCCGAGATCAAAAGCGTGCTGGATTTGGAAAATTTGCAGGAGGTGGTCCGTTTCCTGAAGGGAGCTGAAGAAAAGGCGGATGATAAAATCCAGAAGCTCTTTCACGCCAGGGAACGGATCCGGCGGGCCCGGAGGGAATACGAGAAAAAAACAGAGCTTCCCCCTTCCGAAGAGGAAGTTTCCGTGCAGGTTTTCCCCCAGAGAGCTATTCTGCTGTCGCAGACGCTGGAACAGCCAAGCCTGGAAAACCTGTGGAATTATCTCAGCCATTTTTACGGCCAGCTTCCGGAAGAACGGAGGGAGCAGTATTCCTTTGCGGATCTGGCGGGCGTATATCGCAGGGAGGGAAAATCCAGGCTGTTCGCTCTTTGCAGCCGGTTTCCGGATGAAGAGGGACTGGAGCTCCTCCCCAAGGGCAGGTATCTCTGTTCCGCCTGTTCGGAGGAAAACCGGGAGCAGGCTACGGCGCGGCTGATGGAGAGGGCCCGCAGAGAACAGGGGAGGGAACCGGCCTTTGCTTTGCAGCTTGTGGTGATCTCCGGCATTCTGCGCTGGAGCTATCAGATACAGATCCCCTTGGAGTGACGGGCCGGGCCGGGATATGCCCCGGGCATATCCGCCATAGAAGATTTTGCATTTCTGGGCGGGATATATAAGGAACTTTTTGCCGGTACAAAAACGGCGCGATAGTGCCGCGGCAGTGCCGCGTTAGCACCGTATATTTGCAGGCTATTCTTTTCACGGGAATTAAAATACAGTAAATGTAGATGTATACTGGAAGCAGAGAATAGATTCGGATCAAACAGATGAGTACGGATTTGCTGTGTGCCGCGGAAAAGCGGCGGCTGAGAGAACCGGGAGCGGTCTTCAGGGGGTGGGGTGTATGCGGCAGGGCCGTGGAAAATATACAGCTGCAGTATGCATATGTATTGGATGCATTTCAGTCCTTGCGCTTGTTTTGATACTGGGAGGCTGCGTCTTTTCGTGTATTTCGGATGCTTCCGTTTCCGTTGCTGGAACGGGAGGCGTCTCTCCTCCCACCCATATAGAAGTGACAAGCCGCCCTCTTTCTGTTCTGGAACGCATAGGGAACGCGGTTTCCGGCTCCGCGGGCGGCGGGATCGTCATGCCTGCCGGCGTACCGGCGGTAGGCTTCCTCTGCTTCGGGCTGTATGGGAGGAAGAACAAAGGGACGAAAAAGTAAAACGCCGGAAAGCGCCTGCCGGTGCGGGTTCAGCGCCTCCGCGCCGGCTCTTTCTGCAGAGATTTTCTGAGATGCGAGAAAGGGCAGGGGCATTTCTTCAGGCCCGCTTTATATTCGCTGCGGGTATTTTGGAAAAGCCTGGGCGCTATGAGCCCCAAAGAGAAGTATTGCCCAAAGGAGACTCCGCAGAAGAACCGTGGGGCGCGGTTCCCTTTACAGCACTGACTCCATATGGAAATACACAGACGGCCGCCGGGCGCTTTGGCGTAC
>URRG01000411.1 GCA_900550095.1 uncultured Oscillospiraceae bacterium | reverse complement strand
AGCCGGCGGCCCGCCGCTCCCCCATACCGGCGGAACACCTCGTCCGCCATACGGGAAAAGCTCAGCACATGCACCTTCTGCGCATCCTTTGGCCCCAGCAGATGGAGCATCGTTCTCTCCGTTTCAAAGGAATACTGCTCCGGTACGATATAATAGAGAGGCGTTTCGGGCTTTTCACGCACAGAACGAAGGCAGATTTCCTGCAAACAGGCGGTTTTTCCGCTTCCCGCACGGCCGTATATCAGATGCAGCATGGTATTTCCTCCTGTATCCCGTTTCATCCACGGACAGGCCGGGGCCCTGCGGAAATTCCAAAGGTCCTGCCGAACCTGACACCGCGCCCCTATGGCCTTTGGCTCTTCCTATTCCCCGCCTGTTCAGGAAAACCAGTTTTCCCGAATCCATTCATACGCTTCCCAAAGTTTGAAGCGGACTTCATATTTCTGCCCGCCCTGAACAGCGTCCATCTCGCCGGGGGTGAGCACTTCTCCCAGCTCAGGGGTATCCTCTGCAGCCGGAAGGCACAGAGCCGGGAAGAGCACGCACCACCAGTTTTGCCCTTCGCCGCTGCCGATCACCACCCGCAGCGCGTCGTATTTCCCGGCGGGGAGGGTCGTATCTCCATATTCCCTCGTGGGAAAATACACCTTTTCTACCGCTATAGAAACAGGGTAAGAATATCCCTGCTCCCGGATTTCATCCCGGGC
The DNA here is from genome assembly GCA_900550095.1 of uncultured Oscillospiraceae bacterium. Lineage (GTDB taxonomy): Bacteria > Bacillota > Clostridia > Oscillospirales > Acutalibacteraceae > UMGS1264. Next base: position 1,859 of record URRG01000411.1, on the reverse strand, counting down.
GGCCTCTTCCAAAGCGGGAATAGCTTTTTCTGCCGCCCGGAGGGCATCTTTCTTGTCGGAGACCCCATCCATCAAAGAGGCGCTTTCTTCCAATATCCTATCACGGACCTGGAGCTTCAGCGCCTGATCTTCCTGTGAATCGGAATTCGCCAGCACATGCAGCCGCAGCACCTCTTCAGGCAGCGCCTCGCAGACGCCTGCAAATCCAGAAAATGTGACCGCAGCCGTAAGCACGAGCCCCATCAGCAAGGCTTTTTCTATGGTCTTCCATTTCATAACAGCAATCGTTCCTTTCAGCGTTCCGATGCCGCCGGGGCCGCTGCCGGGGGCAGTTTTCAGCCGTCCGGTTTATATATGTAAGCCGCCCTGAGGCATCTTCTGCTGAAAGTATGGGCCAAACGCCCAAGCCTATACAGGATACTGAAAATTTTTGATTCTTCACATCAATGCGGATATACCGGTTCGCAGAGGAACGTTTCCTCATACCCCACTTTCAGCTCTGCAGCGCAGAGGGAAGCGCCCTCTCCATCAGGTGCGAAAAGGCCGAACACCGCCGAACCGCTGCCAGTCATCACAGCCCCATACGCGCCGGCCTCCAGCATATGGAGCCGAATCTTTTCCACTTCGCGGACCTGCATGACCGTTTGGAAATCGTTCCCCAGAGCCCTTCCCAAAGAGGAAAGGCCGCCGCTGGAAAGCGCCCTCAGCACACGTTCCGTATATCCGCCGCGGGGCCGGTCCTGCATATCCGCCCTGCGGAAAGCTTCGCCCGTGCTGATCCCGATCTCCGGCTTGCATATCAGGATACGGCAGGCGGGAAGCCCGCCCAACGGAGTGAGGATCTCACCTGTCCCCTCCGCCAGGCACAGGCCGTTGCGGACGCAGAAAGGCACGTCCGCGCCCACAAGCCGCCCGAGCCGACACAGCTCCTCCTCCGCGAGCCCCGCGCCGTACAGCCGGTTCATGCCCCGAAGAGCCGCCGCGGCATCCGCGCTGCCGCCTCCCAGCCCTGCCTGAGAAGGTATCCGCTTCGCCAGCCGGAGCTTCACCCCCGGAACGCCCGTCTCCCGGCAAAAAAGCTCCGCCGCACGATAAACAGTATTCTCCGGCCCTTCAGGCAGTCCGTTTTTATCGCAGGTAAAGCTGATCCCTGCCGCCCGCTCCAGCTCCAGCGTATCGCAGAGCGTCACAGACTGCATCACCATGCGCAGATCATGATAGCCGTCTTCCCGGCGGGAGAGGATATCCAGGCTGAGATTGATCTTCGCGTAAGCCTTCTCCTCAAGAGTATCCCCGCGCCCGTTCCGGGCCGCAGCGTTATCCATATGCGTTCACCCCAATCCAAGTAAACAGTCCTGAACCTTTTTGCCCCGCCTGCAGACTCAGAGCCTGAAAAGCGGAAGCCTTCGGATATCGATCACATGCTTGGGACACATCTCATGGCAGCAGTAGCAGCAGATGCATCCGCCGTAGTCGATAGAGGCTTTCCCTCCCTCGATGCGGATGGTATGCTGCGGACAGCTTTCCGCGCATTTTCCGCAGCCCACACACTCCTCCCGACGGATCTTCGGCGCGGGAGAAGCCAGCCTCGCGGCCAGAGGCCGCAGAAACCGGGGCAGCTTTTCGATGAAATTGGAGGTTTTGGATTCAGGCTGCAGAAAATCCGGCTGGATATATTTTTTCAAAGGATCTCCCAATACTTCCAATTCCTCTGCGGAGCGGGGAGAAAGCCCCCTTTCCATACCGGAACGAAGCATGTGGATTTCCTCCGGCTTCGTGGAAACAAGAGCCGAACAGGCTATGTCCACCGCGAAAGGGTTCCTTCCGGAAAGAATCGCCCCCATATGGCGGGGCCTCCC